>JAVKGW010000001.1:300000-535243 GCA_031460175.1 Armatimonadota bacterium
GGGATCCCCTCGGGCGAGACCGCGGAGGATGTGAAGGGGGGTGGGAGGGGTACCGTGCCGGAGGAGCTCAGGTGGGAGGGAACTTCCCTGCGGGCCGTGCAGGAAGAAGCCCGCAAGGCCCAGGGCCAGGACGGCCCCGGCCACCGCGACCCCCACCCGGAGGAGAAGACCGATGCGCTCCTCCACGGACCGGCCCCGCACCTACATCCTCCCCAGCCCGCGCAGGATCATCTCCACCGCCACGAGCCCCAGGACCGGTACGAAAACTCCCCGCACCGCCCGGTTGCTGAGCTGTGCGAGCAACTTCGCGCCCACGGTGGCCCCCCCGAGCACCCCCAGGGCCACGGGCGCCGCGACGAGAGGGGGGATCTCCCCGCGCCAGAAGTAGATCCCCGCGCTCGCGGCCGCGGTGACCCCGATCATGAAGTTGCTGGTGGCGGTGCTCACCTTCATGGGAAGGCGCATGGCGGTGTCCATGGCGAGGACCTTGAGCGCTCCGGAACCGATTCCCAGCAGTCCCGAGGCCACCCCCGCGCCGTACATCATCGCCATCCCGAGCGGGACGCGGGTGACCTGGTAGGGGATCGGGCGACCCGTGGCGGAATCCGGGTAGGAGGAGGCGAGGCGGAGCCGCTCGGCCAGGGCGTCCGGAACAACGCCCTGGGGGACTTCCTCGCCGAGCCTCGCGGCCGTGGGCACCACGGAGAGGAGGAGGAGAAGCCCGAAGAGCACGAACAGCACCCCTTCCCGCACGTGCGGCGCCACCAGGGCGCCGCTGATGGCCCCCAGGGTGGTGGCGAGTTCCAGGAGCACGCCCACCCGGAGGTTGGTGAGCCGGTCCCGGAGGTAGGCGGCTGCAGCCCCGCTGCTCGTGGCGATGACGGAGACGATGCTCGTCCCCACCGCGAGCCGGAAATCCATCCCGAACCCCACGGTGAGCAGGGGGATGAGGAGCACCCCGCCCCCCAGGCCCACGAGGGAGCCGAGCAGCCCGGCCAACGCGGAGGCCAAAAAGATCGCTCCCAAAAAGGAGGCCACGCCGAACACCGGAACGCTCCTCTGCCGGCTTTCAGTATGTACCCTGCAGCCGCTGAGCTGCCCAACGATTCCCGGAGGGGAGCGCTACTCCGGGAACCGAACGGACCGGAGGAAAACCTCCTGAAAATCCGGCTGGGCCGCCAGGGGCACGTACTCGATGCGCCGCGCCAGCTCCTCCGCACGTCGCCCCTCCCGCTCCGAGAGCAGGACGAGTTGGGCCCCCATCCCCGCGGCGTTCCCCACGTAGACGATGCGTTCTTGCGGGAGTGGCGGGACGAGACCGATGCGGATGGCGCTCGGGAGGTGCAGGTAGTTCCCGAAGGCCCCCGCGAGCAGCACCCCTGCGAGGTCCCGGTCCTCCAGGTCCAGGTATCGCTCCACCACCGTGATCCCGCTGCGGATGGCGCCCTTGGCGAGCTGCACCTGGCGGATGTCCGTCTGGGTCACCACGATGTCCTCCCCCACGCCGCTTTCCTCCCTGGGCACCAGCACGAAGGCGGGCTGTCCGTCCGGGAGGACCGTGATCCGCCGTCGCACCGATCCCGGTACGCGTGTCGGAGGATCCACGAGGAGTCGGCCCGAAGGCTCGAGGATCCCCGCCTCCAAGAGCCCCGCCACCGCGTCCACGAGCCCGGACCCGCAGATGCCCGTGGGTGCTCCTCCTCCGATGACGTGGTACCGGACATCCGCCTCGATCCAGACCCGATCCACCGCGCCCTGGGCGGCCCGCATCCCCCACCGGATCTGGGCACCCTCCAGGGCCGGACCGGCCGGGGCGGAGCACGCGGCGATGCGCGCGCGGGACCCGATGACCACCTCCGCGTTGGTGCCGATGTCTACCGCAAGCCGCACCTGCGGGCTCTCGAAGACCCGGGTCGCGAGGACCATCCCCACCGCGTCCGCGCCCACGAACCCAGCCACCAGGGGCAGCAGGAGCACGGGGGTTTGAGGAGGAAGCCGGAGGCCAACTTCCTGGGCCCGCACCCGCACGGGCGTCCGCACGACGGGGAGGTACGGTGCCTGCCCCACGGAGCTGGGATCCAAACCGAGGAAGAGGTGGTGCATGACGGTGTTCCCGACCACCACGACCTTGTAGATCCGGTCCCGACTCGTGCCCGCCTTCTCGCACGCCTCCTCGAGGAGCCCGTTCACGCACTGGATCGCCCGGGCCTGGAGCCTGCGGACGTTGCCCGGATCCTGCTGGGCGAAGGAGATGCGGGACATGAGATCCCCGCCGTAGCTGGACTGGGGATTCAACGCGGCCACGGTGGCCCGCACCTCCCCCTCCCGCAAATCCAGAAGGTAACCCACGACCGTGGTGGTGCCCACATCCACCGCGAACCCGAACAGCTCCTGGGTGGTATCCCCGGCCTCCACCTGGAGGAGGCGGCCCTCGTAGAGGACCGCGGTCACCACCTCCGGCGGTGCGCGCAGGAGGAGCGATCCGCTGCGGATGGCCTCCACCTCCACCCCCTTCACGGGCTCGGGGAGCGCCCGCAGGAGTTCCTCCATCCGGGCTCCCGCGGTCTCCGCCCGGGCGCCTGAGAACCCGCGCACGAGGACCTTCCGCACCCCCGGATCCACCACCTCCGGCGCCGTCCTCCGGGCCTCCGTGAGGATCTGGAAGGCCCTCTCCTCCCGGGGAGGCGCCACCGCCACCACCACGTCCTCCCACACCGCGGCCTGGCAAGCCAGGCGAAACCGCTCGTGGATCTCGTCCTCGCCCAGCTGGAGGCGATCCGCGAGGGTGGGAGGGGGAGCGGGGCCTCCGCGGATCTGGACCCGGCAACTGCGGCACCGGCCGCGTCCACCGCACGTGGCCTCGATGGACACCCCGGCCGCGTGCGCGGCCTCCAGGAGGGTGGTCCCCGGGGGAACCGCCACGCGACGGGGCAGTTTCCCCTCGAAGGTCACGTGCACGGTCCTGGACTCAGCCATCCTGCGTCCCCACGGATTCTCCCGACATCATACGACAGGGCTCCGCGGATGGAGCACAACGCGTAGGGGACGGGCTGCCCTCTCGCGAATCCCCAATGGGAGCCTTCATGCCCTCCGCCTGCGCCGATGGCCCCGACGCGCCCCGGGAACTCCCGCTGGAGGTGCGGGTGGATCCCCTCCTCCTCCTCAAGCTCCTGCACGCGGGCAAAGCCCGGCGGGTGCGATCCCGGATCCGAGACCTCGCGGTGGAGATGGCGGGACTCGCCACCTCCCGCATCCGTCCTCAAGCCTGGGTGCGGCTCGGCCCCGTGGAGGTCCTCGATCCCAAGGCAGGGGAGGTGCGCTGGGGGCTGGACCTCCTCTTCCGCAGCCGGGCCCTCGCCCGGATCCTGCAAGGAGCCCGGGAGGGAGCCCTCTTCGTGCTCACCCTCGGGGAGGAAGTGGAGGCGCTGGTGGGCCGGTGCTTCCGGGAAGGGCGCCCGGTGGAGGCCATGCTTCTAGACACCGCGGCCTGGGCCGCCCTGGAGACCGGGCTCCTCCAGGTGCGGGGGCTGCTCCGGCGGGAGGCCGCCGCCCGGGGATGTCGCCTCTCCCCGAGGATGGCACCGGGCTTCCTGGACTGGGACGTGGGCGAGAACGTATTGCTCCTCCGGGCGTTTGCGCCCTGCACCCTCCCCGTGCGGGCCACGCCCGGGGGCGCGCTCCTTCCCCGCAAGTCCGTCACGGGTATCTTCGGATTCCTGCCCCTCAAGTCCCGTTAGGCATAGCGCCCGTACTCCAGACCCGCCTCCACCATGGCCCGGACATTCTCCGCCTTGGCGTCCTCGAGGACCGCGCCGTTGAGGAGCACAAAGCCTCCATCTTGGGCCACGGCCTCGAGGAGCTCCCGTACGTACCCCCGGACCTCCTCCCGGGTGCCCAGGTGCAGCAAGGATGCGGGGACGTTCCCGCCGAAGGCGGCTTTTCCGCCCAGCACCTCCTTCACCCGCCGCATGTCCGTCTGATCGAAGTGCCAGAAGGTGCGGCCTCGGGGGAGGTCGGGATCCGCCAACAGGTCGATCCGCTCGTTGTAGCTCCCTTCCACGAACAGCCAGGGCACCAGGCCCTCCTCGATGAGGCCCAACAGCACCGCCTTCAGGGACGGCCAGTAGAACCGCAGGAAGGTCTCCCGGGACATGAATCCGTCCGCGCCCTTGTGCAGGGGGATGAAGACGAAGGGGCCAGCTCCGAACCCCGCGCTCTCTACTCCCATCCGCACCATGAGGGGCACCATCCGTTCCAGGGCCCGCAGGAGCCGGTCCGGCCGGCGGTAGATGTCCAGCATGATCCCCCGCGTGCCCCGCAGGGTGTCCGCCAGGGCGTCGAAGGGGGCTTTGCTGAACCCACCCCAGACGCTGGGAAGCCCCAGCCTCCCGGAAGTTTCCTGGTCGATGGCCGCGGCCTTCTGGACCCACTCCAGGGTGGCTTGGGCTGCCTCCAGCAGGGCGTGCAGGGTCCGCTGGACCTCCGGGAGCCCCAAGCGCACCAGGTACGGCCCCACAAAGGGCCACTCCAACCACGGGGTCACGGGCAACAACCGGCCGAACCCCTCCAGGGCGCCCACCACCCGGGGCATCCAGGCCCGCATGAGATAGTCCGTGGGGTCCTCGATGAACCAGTCGTACTCGTCCTCCCGCATGTACTCCCGCTCCACGTACTGGTACGAGACGTCCTCCGGAACCCCGTGCCCGGGCCAGCGATAGAACCGCAGGTCCAGGATCTCCGCCACCCGGCCGGAGGTGATGAGCAGACACGAGGTGAGACTGTCCGCGGGGAAATCCTCGTTAAACTTGCGCCAGGCCATCCCGAGCTTGTCGTAGTCGTACATGGCTTCGTAGGCGGTGATCCCCGCGTACTTCGCCGGGTAGAACCCCACCACCAAGCTGATCGGCACCCGGTCCGGCCGGCGCAGCTCCACCACGTCCCAGAACCGCTGGACCCGCTCTTGATAGGCCCTTCTGGCTTCCTCCGAGACGAAGGGGATCCCCGTCCCCTCCTTCCACGCGGAGAAGCGCAAAGTGAACTTCTCCTCGCTGGAACGGGCTTTCCATCCTTCCGGCAGCATCAGGACTCCCCTCCCCCCAGCCACTCCCGGGCAAGACGCACCGCGTCCGCGGCGTTCTTGCCCCAGGCGTCCGCGCCCACGTAGGTGCGAACCTGCTCATTGGTGGCCGCCCCACCGATCATGACCCGGACCCGCTCCCGGACCCCGGCGTCTGCCAGGGCCTGGACGGTGCGCTTCATGGACTGATGCCCCACGGTCAGCAGGCAGCTCATCCCCACCACCCTTGCCTGCTCCCGTCGGATGGCCTCCACGAAGGCTTCCGGCGGCACGTCCACCCCGAGATCCACCACCTGGAAGCCGTTCGCCTCCAGCAAGAAGGCCACCATGTTCTTGCCGATGTCGTGGATGTCCCCCTGAACCGTGCCGAGCACCACCTTCGTGCCCGCGGGCCGCATCTCCGCCTGCGCGGGGTACCGCTCCCGCACCATCCGGGAGATCTGCGTGAGGATCTCCCCCGCCAGCAACAGCTCCGGCAGGAAACACAGCCCCTTCTCGTACTGCTGGCCGATCACCTCCACGCCCTGCCGGCACGCCTCGAAGATCTCCGTGGGGGAGGCCCCTCCCTCCAAGAGCTCCCGGGCCGCCTGTACGGCCTCCTGCTCCCGCAGCTGCGCGATGGCTTCCACGAGCTCCTGCTTAGTTACCGCCATCCCCTTCACCTCCCACAGGTTTGCGCATGTCAAACGGGTATTCGCAAATCCGCGTTTGCCCTCGCGGGCGGAAACCCCGCTCCCAAGCGCACTCTATGGTGCGCGGGGAGGAGCCGGTATCCGGTGCACATCCGATTTTTGGCGGACCGGGACGGGGATCTATAATGCAGGAAACCTTTCTCACGAGGGCATCATGGTCCTGATCGGCGAGCTCATCAACTCCACCCGCAAGCAGGTGGAACCCGTCCTCCGATCCCGGGACGAGGCCGCCCTGGTGGCGCTCGGGCGCCGCCAGATGGAGGCCGGGACCCCCATCCTGGACGTGAACTGCGCCACCCTGCTGGAGGATGAAGGGGCGTGCATGGCGTGGGCGGTACGCACCCTCCAGAATGCCCTCCCGGTCCGCATCAGCCTCGACAGCCCGAACCCGGAGGCCATCCGACAGGGGCTGGAGGTCCATCAGGGCCGGGCGGTGGTGAACGCCATCAACCTGGAGCGGGACCGGTGGCGGAGCCTCCTCCCTCTCCTCCAGGAGTACCGGCCCGAGGTGGTGGCCACCTGCATCGACGATGCGGGCGTGGCGAAGACCGCGGAGCGGAAGTTCGAGCTCGCGGTCCGCTTGGTGGAGGGGTTGCTGGAGGCCGGGATTCCTCCGGAGGACATCTACGTGGATCCCCTGCTGCTCCCCGTGGCCACGGACCCGAACGCGGGCCGGGAGTTCCTGCGGGCCGTAGACCTCATCCGGGCGCGGTTCCCGCAGGTGCACCTCATCTGCGGGCTCAGCAACGTCTCCTTCGGGCTCCCGCACCGGCCCCTGCTGAACCAGGTGTTCTTCGTCCTCTGCCTCGCGCACGGAATGGACGCCTTCATCCTCAACCCTCTCGACCGCCGGCTCATGGCCCACCTCCTCGCGGCCCAGGCCCTCCTCGGCCAGGACCCCTACTGCCGCCGCTACTTGAGCGCGGCCCGGGAGGGCCGCCTGGATCTCTCCCCCTCCTCTCGCTAGAATGGCATCGTTCTTGCTCTAAAGCAGATCCCATCCCGGGGACTTGGCGATGACGGCTCGGGAACATCTTGCACGGCTTACGATGCTCCTCGCCGCCTTCGGCGGGGTGGTCTACCTTACGTGGCGGGCTTTGTACACGTTCAATCCCCAAGCCCTGTGGTTCTCCCTGCCCCTGTGGGCTGCGGAGGTCTCGGGGTGGGTGGAGATGGCCCTGTTCTTCTTCATGGCATGGCGGCTCACGGACCGGAAAGATCTGCCTCCGGCGCCTCCGGGGCTTTCCGTGGACGTCTTCGTGCCCACCTACGACGAACCTCTCTGGCTGCTGCGCCGCACGCTCCTGGGCGTGAAGGGCATCCGCTACCCCCACGAGACCTACGTGCTGGACGACGGGAGCCGTCCGGAGGTGGCGGAGCTGGCCCGGGAGCTGGGGTGTCGCTACTTCGCCCGTCCCACGCGCGAGCACGCCAAGGCGGGAAACCTCAATTACGGCCTCCGGCACTCCCGAGGAGAGTTCATCGCGGTGCTGGACGCGGACCACGTCCCGGTGCCGGAGTTCCTGGACCGGCTCCTGGGCTACTTCACGGACGAGCGGGTGGCCTTCGTACAGGCTCCGCAGGAGTTCTACAATGTGGATTCCTACCAGCACTGGGTGGACCCGCGGACCGGCCTCACCTGGCACGAGCAGGCCTTGTTCTTCCGGGTGATCCAGCCGGGGAAGGACCGGCTCAACTCCGCCTTCTACTGCGGATCGCCCGCGGTGCTGCGGCGCAGGGCGCTCGAGGAGGTCGGGGGGTTCGCGGTGGAGTCCGTGACGGAGGACATCCTCACCTCCCTGCGCCTGCACCGCCGAGGCTGGAAGTCCGTCTACCACAACGAGACCCTGGCCTACGGGGTCGCGCCCGCCTCCGGCCGCGCCTACCTGCGGCAGCGGCTCCGATGGGGACAAGGGGCCATGCAGGTCCTCCGCCTGGACAACCCCCTTTTGGGCCCTGGGCTTACCCTCTCCCAGCGACTGAGTTACCTCGCTTCCCTCATCACCTGGTTCGAAGGGTGGCGCAAGTTGGTGTACTACCTCTGCCCGCCCGTCTTCCTCCTCACGGGCGTCCTGCCCATCCGCACCCTCGACCTCCCCTTCCTCCTACTCTGGACGGGGTACCACGGGGCCATGGCGGTGGCCTTCCGCCTGGCAAGCCGGGGCTATGGCTCCCTCCTCCGAGCGGAGAAGTTCGCCATGGCCCGGTTCGCCACTTACATCCGGGCCACCTTCGCCCTCCTCTCCCGCCGCCCGCCGGAGTTCGAGGTGACCCCGAAGGGACGGGCAGAATCCCTCTCCGCCTGGATCCTCCTGCCCCAGGCGGGCGTACTCGCCATCAACGCCGCGGGGCTCCTCCTCGGCGCGGTCGGATCTTGGAACGGCGGGAGTCTTCCCCTCGCGTACGCGGTGAACGCCCTTTGGGCGGCCGTGCACACCGCCCTCGCGGCCTGGGCCATCGCCCACCTGTGGTCCCACCGCGAGCGCCGCACCCACTACCGGCTCACCGCAAACCTGCCCGTGCGATGCCGGTTGGGGGAGAAGGAAGTGATCGGGGTGCTTCTGGACTGCCACGAGGCAGGGGCTTCTCTCCTTCTCCCCGAGCCCGTGGCGGTCCCCGCCCGGGACGGCCGGATCCGGATCCGCCTCGCGGAGGGATGGCCCGCCTCCTCAATGGAGCTTCTCGGCAGGCCGGTTTGGATCCGCCGTACCCCGGAGGGAACGGTTCTGGGCGTCCGGTTCGAAGAGGAGACGGCCCTCTCCGGGAGGTTTCTCTCCACCATCCTCCTGGTAACCCACCGGGCCTTCCTCGCGGCCCACCCGGGGCCCGCGGGGTGGGGCGAACGGCCCGAGTGGAGGGCCCTCCGGGAGCCCCGGGAGCCGCGTCCCTCCGCCTCCGCCCTCGCGTGGAACGCCAAGGAGGTCTGGGCCGTGGGATGGGAGCGGCCATGGGGGTGGAACCTGTGGGCCCCGTACCTCCCTGCCGTGGGAACCGTGGTCCGAATCCGGCCGTGGGCGCGGGGAGTTGGGGAGCTCGCCCGGGTGGTGGAAATCCAGGCCATCCCGCTCGCGGATGAGCTCGTGGGCCACAGCCTCTTCCGGGCACGGGTGGAGCGGGCTGCACCGGGTCTTTTGGCCGCGGCCCGGGCGAGCTAGCGTTTCCCCTCAGAGCGGGATCTGCTAAGCTTCAGGCTGCATCTTCACCGGGGAGAGGGGGTGCCCGAAGGTGGCGCAGCGACTGTGGGAGCCCTCCGCGGAGCGCAGGGCCCAGGCGGAGCTCACCCGATTTGCGCGATGGATCGGGGAGCGGTACGGGCGGGATCTGAGGACCTTCGAGGAACTCCACGCGTGGTCCGTGGACTTCCCCGAGGAGTTCTGGGGGGGGATCTGGGGGTTCTACGGGATCCGGGAGCACACCCCGCACCGAGCGGTGGTGGAGGACTTCCACCGGTTCCCAGGAGCCCGGTGGTTCGTGGGATCCCGGTTGAACTACGCGGAGAACGCCCTGCGCCGCCGCGACGGGAAGCCCGCCTTGGTGTTCCACAGCGAGCAGGGGGACACCCGTACCTACACCTTCCACGAAGCCGCCCAAACGGCAGAAGCCCTTGCCGCAAGCCTCGCGGAAGAGGGGATCGGGGAGGGGGACGTGGTGGCCGGCTACCTCCCCAACATCCCCGAGGGGGTCCTGGCCCTCCTCGCCGCCTCCGCGATCGGCGCGGTGTGGTGCGTGTGCGGTACAGACCTCGGGGTGCCCGCCACCCTGGACCGGCTGGGGCAGTTGGATCCCAAGATCCTCTTCACCGTGGATCGTTACGTCTACCGCGGGAAGGTCTACGACAACCTCGAGCGGGTGGCGGAACTCGGCAAGGCGCTTCCCTCCCTCCGCCGGATCGTGGTGGTTCCCTACGCCGGGGAAACCCTGCCCCGGCTCCTCCCAGAGAAGGCGGTCCCGTGGTCGGAGTTCCTCGGACGAACACCCCGGGTGCCCTTCGCTTTCCGGCCCGTGGAGGCCTCTCACCCCCACATCGTCCTGTTTACCTCCGGGGTCACGGGCCGGCCCAAGTGCGTGATCCACAGCGTGGCCGGAACCCTCTCCGCCCACCTCAAGACCCTCGGCCTCCAGCTGGACACCCGGGCCGGAGACCGGGTGCTGTTCCTCTCGAGCCCCACGTGGATGGTGTGGAACGTGCAACCGAGTAGCCTCATCCTGGGGGCCACCGTGGTCCTCTACGACGGAGCACCCCTCCATCCGGACGCGGAGGTGATCTGGCGCCTGGTGGATCGGGAGGGGGTGAACCTGCTGGGCTGCGGGGCCACCTTCCTCCTCGCGTGCATGGAGGCCGGCGCGAGCCCCCGCCGAACCTGTCGGCTCACGACCCTGCGGTCCATGTTCCAGAGCGGATCTGCTCTCCCCGCGGAGGGCTTCCAGTACGTGTACGAGCACCTCAAGGAGGATCTCTTCTTCAACTCGGGGCTCGGGGGGACGGACGTGCAGATGGGGATCCTGGAAGGAACCCCGTGGCAACCGGTGTACGCGGGGCAGATCGCGGGGCCGGCCCTGGGCGTGAAGGCGAACGTCTACGACGAGGAGGGGAGGCCCGTGATGGGCGAGCCCGGGGAACTCGTGGTGGAGCGGCCCTTCCCCAGCGTCCCCCTGGGCCTTTGGGGAGACGAGAACGGGGAGCGGTTCCGGGCCACCTATTTTGGCAAGTACCCGGGGGTCTGGCGGCACGGGGACTACGTCCAGAAGGATCCCGCCACGGGCGGCTTCATCCCCCTCGGCCGCAGCGACTTCGTCCTCAAGCCCTCCGGGGTCCGCATCGGGCCCGCGGAGATCTACTCCGTGCTCGCGCGGATCCCGGAGGTGCGGGACTGCCTCGTGGTAGGGCAGAAGTGGAGGGGGGACGAGCGCATCGTGCTGTTCGTGGCCCCGCGGGAAGGCCTCCGGCTCACGGAGGAACTCGCGGAGCGCATCCGCACCAAGCTCCGCCAGGAGGCAAGCCCCCGCCACGTCCCTGCCAGGATCCTTGAGGTCCCCGACATTCCCTACACCCTGAACCTCAAGCGGGCGGAGGGGGCCGTGTGGCGGATCGTGAACGGCGGAGAGGTCCCTCCCCAGCTGCGGGGGGCCTTGGCGAACCCCGAGGTGCTCTCCGTTTACGAACGCCTCGCCCGGGAGGAGCTGAACCGGTAAGCACCAGGGAGGTGGGGGCATGCTGGGAATCCGGCAGCTGCGGGACGTCCCCGTCCCCATGCGGGACGGGCTGAATTTGGCGGCCAACGTCTACCTCCCGGACCGGGAGGGCTCCTACCCCGTGATCATGGCCTTCACGAGCTTCGGGAAGGACCGGATGTGGGGACCCCACGATCCCCTCTGGGGCGTGGCCTACGAGCCCTGGTCCGCGACCCTCACCGGCACCACCGCCTTCGAGGCGGAGGACCCAGAGTTCTGGGTGCGCAACGGGTACGCCCTCGTGATCGTGGATCCCCGGGGATTCGGCCGATCCCCGGGCCGGAGGGCGGCGGCGGAGAGCGCAGGCGGGACCGCGGTGGGCGTGGTCCGGGACGGGCTGTGGGCCCGGGACATGTATGACGCCGTCCAGTGGGCTGGCCAGCAGCCGTGGAGCAACGGAAAGGTGGGCCTCAGCGGGGTCTCCATCCTCGGGTTCAGCCAGTGGCGGGTGGCCGCCATGGCTCCGCCGCACCTCAAGGCCATCTGCCCGTGGGAGGCCATGACGGACGTGTACCGGGACGTGATGTACCCGGGAGGGATCCCCGAGACCCGGTTCACCCGTCGGGGATACCGGGGGCCCGAGCCTTCCCCCGCTTGGCCCGCCCCGGAGCACGAGGACCCGCCGGCCCCCATGCCCATGGAGGAGGACGACTTCCTGGCCCGGATCACGGTTCCCGCCCTCATCTGCGGGACCTGGGCGGACCACGGGGCGCACACCCGGGGATCCTTCCGGGCCTTCCGGAAGATCCGCTCCCCCCATAAGTGGCTGTATACCCACGGCCGGCAGAAGTGGGCCACCTTCTACACCGTGGAGGCCACGGCTACCCGTCTCCTCTTCTTCGACTGCTTCCTCAAGGGCACGGACCGCCGGATCCTGGAGACTCCACCCGTGCGTCTGGAGGTGCGGGAGGACCTCCACCGGTACTTCGTGCGGTACGAGCGGGACTTCCCGATCCCCGGGACCCTCTACCGCCCCTTCTACCTCACGGGCAACGGGACCCTGCAGCCCGAGCGGCCCGCGGAGGAGGCGGAGGTCACCTACGAGGCGGCCTCCGGGTGTGCTCGGTTCGACCACCGGTTTGAGCGGGACACGGAGGTGGTGGGGTACATGAAGCTGCGGTTGTGGGTGAGCCCCAGGGACGCGGACGACATGGACCTCTTCGTGACCGTGCGGAAGTTGGACCGGGAGGGGCGGGAGGTATGGTTCGACAGCGACCTCGCGCCCGAGCGCTGGCCGGTGGCCCTGGGGTGGCTGCGGCTCTCGTGCCGGGAGCTGGATCCGGAGAAGTCCACCCCGTGGGAGCCGTACCCCAAGTCCGTGGTGGATGGGAAGGCGAAGGTGGCGCCGGGCAGCATCGTGGACTGCGAGATCCCCATCCTGCCCAGCGCCACCTTGTTCCGGGCCGGGGAAGTCCTTCGCCTGGAGATCTCCGGCCGCTACCGCAACGGGGAGGACCCCGGGATCTTCATGGACTACCGGGAGACGGTGAACCGGGGGCGGCACAGCCTCTACCTGGGAGGAAAGTGGGAGGCGTACCTGCTCGTGCCCATCACCCGGGAAGCCTAGCGAGGGGGTGAGGACGTGCGGAGCCGCGCGCTAAGGGCGCTTTGGGCGATCCACCTCATCTTCCTGGTGGTCGGGGTCCCTGGCAGCTGGGGACAGACCGCTCCTGCAGGTCCTAAGCGGGGAGGGATTCTCAGGGTCTCCGATGCCATCCCGAACACTCCCTTCCTCCCGTGGGAGATGTCCACGGTCTCCATGCCCTCCGTGATGCCCGTCCTGGAGCCTCTGGTGTGGGTGGACCGGCTCGGAAGGGTTCACCCGGGGCTTGCGGAGCGGTGGGAGATCAGCCCGGATCTCTCCAGCCTCACCCTCTTCCTCCGAAGGGGGGTGCGGTTCCACGACGGGACGGAGTTCAACGCGGAGGCGGTCCGGTGGAACCTGGAACGCCAGATCCAGGCAAAGCGGCTGCCCTGGGTGCGGGCGGTGCGGGCCGTGGACCGGTATCGGGTGCGGCTGGAGCTCGCGGAGTGGGACAACCGCATCCTCAGCGCCCTCTCGGGGCCGGAGGGGCTTGTGGTCTCGCCCGCCTCCGTGGAGCGGCAGGGGGTGGAGGGAGCCCGGTGGAACCCGGTGGGCACGGGGCCCTTCCGGCTCGTGCGGTTCGAGCGCGGGGTAGGGATGCGGTACCGCCGGTTCGAGGGGTACTGGCAGCCCGGGAAACCCTACCTGGACGAGATCGAGTACGCCTTCATCGAGGACCTTCAGACGGTACGGGCCGCTTTCCTCGCGGGCCGGCTGGACGTGATCAACGTGGGACCCATCCCGGATATCGGCTACTCCCTCGTGCAGATGGGGTATCCCTCCATCACCGGCCGGGTCTCCCCCAACCTCCTCCTCCCCGACAGCGCAAATCCCTCAAGCCCCTTCGCGGATCCGCGGGTGCGCATGGCCACCTGGCTTGCCCTGGACCGGGAGGGGATTGCCCGGGCCCTGGGCTACGGACGCTACCGGGCGGAGTACCAGGTCGCGGCGTTTCCATCCCGGGAGTACGACCCCGCGATCCAGGGGCCGAAGCACGACCCGGAGCAGGCGAGGCGTATGCTCGCGGAGGCGGGATACTCACAGGGGTTCCGGACCGAGCTCACCTATCCCACAGGCCGCATGCCGGACGTGATGGCCGCCATCCAGCACCAGCTGGGACAGGTGGGGATCCGGGTAGAGCTCCGGCCCCTCTCCCCGGGCGGGTACGTGGAGCGGATCCAGCGGGGGTGGAACGGGCTTCTCGCCTACGCCCTCGTGTACCAGGCCGACCTCATCGACACCCTCGGCACTCACTTCTTCGGCCCCTTCGCCTTCGCCAGCTGGAAGCGGCCTGCGGGCCTAGAACAGGCCTACCGGGAAGCCCGGAAGACCCGGGCTCCGGAGGTGGCGAAGATGCGACGGCTCAACCGGTTGCTCACCCGGGAGGCGGACCTGATCCCCGTGGTGCACTCCGGCGCCATGTACGTGCTGCAGCGGTACGTCCGGGACACCTACCACCTCCAGTGGAAGGGGCTGCTGTGGCGGCCCTCAGAGGCCTGGCTGGACCGGTGACGAGGTTACCCCTCTAGCCCCAGCTCCTGGGCGATGGGCCGGAGGGCCTCCACCACCATGGCGATGTGCTCCTCGAGGGGAATCCCCAGCTCCTCCGCACCCCGCACCAGGTCCTCCCGCCGCACCCCCCGGGCGAAGGCCCGATCCTTCATCTTCCGGCGCACGGACTCCGGGTCTACGTTCGCCAAGGACTTCCCCTTCACCAGGGCCACCGCGATCACGAACCCCACCATCTCGTCGCAGGCAAACAGGGCCCGCTCCATGAGGGTCTCCCGCCTTACCCCGGTGTGGTCTCCGTGGGCCAGAACGGCCCGCACCCACGCCTCCGGGACTCCCCTCCGCCGCAGCTCCTCCGCGGCCACGAAGGGGTGCTCCTGCAGGGAGGGGTGGCGCTCGTAGTCGAGGTCGTGGAGGAGGCCCACGATTCCCCAAGCCTCATCATCCTCCCCGAACCTCCGGGCGTATGCCCGCATGGCGGCTTCCACCGCGAGGAGGTGCTTACGCAGGTTCGGACTCTGCACCCACGCGCACACGAGCTCCCACGCCTCTTCCCGGTTCACGCGCCCCCTCCGGAGATCACGAGCTCCATGGGATATCCGCAGAGGTTCACGGGTCGGCCCTCCTGATCCAATGCCCAGGTATCCTCCAGCCGGACCCCGATGCCCTCCTCGGGGTAGTACAGCCCGGGCTCCAGGGTGAACACCATCCCCGGCTCCAGGACGTCCTCGTTCCCCGGGTAGTCCGCAAGCCGGGGGAGTTCGTGGACCTCGAGCCCAACCCCGTGGCCCAGGGAGTGGACGTAACCCACCTGCGTGGTGGGATCCGATCCCACGGTGGGATGCCCCCTCTCTTCGAAGAAGGCACACGCCCGCTGCTGCAGTTCCCGGCAGGGAATCCCAGGGCGCAGGGCCTCCACCACCGCCCGGTAACAGTCCAGCACGTCCCGGTACACCCGCCGCAGCCGCTCGGAGGGTTCTCCCACCACCCAGGTGCGGGTCATGTCAAAGCAGTACCCGCCTCCCGCGGGCCTGGGGAAGATGTCCAGCACGATGGGCTCTCCGGGCCGGAGGAACTGGTCGTCTTCCCCTCGGGAGTGCGGTAACCCCGCCTCCCGCCCCTGGGAGAGGATGGTCCCGGTGTCCACAAGTCCCTCCTCCGCGAGCCACACCTGGATCCGGCGCTTCACCTCCCCGATGGTCACGGGCTCCCCATGGGACCCCACCAGCCGCTCCCCGCTCGGCCGGAGGGTGCGGAGGAGGTCCTCTACCTTCCGCACTACCCGTTGGGTGGCTTGCCCGGTGCGACGGATGGCCTCCACCTCCTCTGGCTCCTTGGTCATGCGGGCCACGGTCACAAGGGGCCGATCGTACTCCCCCACCACCTCGATCTCCGGGATCCCTTCCGCGATGGCCCGGAGCAGCAGGTAGGCGGCTCCCCGATCCATCTGCCCGAAGAAGAGGACCCGGCCCTTGACCCCCTCCTCTTCAAAGACCCTCCGCAGCAGGGCCACCTGGGCCCGCAGGAGATCCCCGCCCGCCTCCTCCAGCAGCTGCTTGAAATTGTAGAGGCCGAGATTGCGGGTCCTTAGTCCCGTCTTTTCCGCCTCCCCGCGTTCCATGGTGCCGTGGCACAGGACCGGTGACCCTCCCCGCCGGTGGATGTAGATGGCCCCCGCGTGGATGGGCGCCCCCCGCATCAGGTAGAACAGATTCGGGTCCTCATCCCCGCCCATCCCCACCAGGGCCTCGTACCCCCGCTCCGCCATGAGCCGTTCGAGGTCCGATCGCACATCCGCCTCCGAAAATATTTCTCGAGAAATACCCTAGCCGGATCCTCCCAGGAGGAGGTCGCAGAGCCGGGCCAGGTCCTCCTCGGAGTAGAACTCGATCTCCAAGACCCCCTTGCGGCGTCCCTGCCGGAGCCGCACCTGGGTCCCTAGCTTTTCCCGCAAGGCCTCCAGTACCGCCTCCAGGTCGGGGTCCAGGCGACTGGCTCTGGGGGCCTTGGAGCGCCTTCGGTCCTCCCGGGCGATGCGCTCTTGAAGGGCCCGCACCGACAGCCCCTCCTCTAGGGCAGCCCGCCACAACCGCTCCCGGACCACGGGATCCTCTACCGTCAGGAGCAGCCGGCCGTGGGCCTCCGTGAGCCTTCCCTCCTCGAGGCTGCGGAGCACGGGCTCGGGGAGGGTCAGCAGCCGCAGGGCATTGGCCACCGCGGGCTGGCTCAGGCCCACCGCCTCCGCCACCTGCCGCTGGGTGAGCCCGAACTCGTTCAGCAGCCGGTGAAAGGCTCGGGCCCGCTCCACGGGGTTCAGATCCTCCCGCTGGAGGTTCTCCACGAGGGCCACCTGGAGGGCCTGGGCGTCCGAGAGGGGACGCACCAGGGCCGGGATCTGCTTCAGGCCTGCCAGGACCGCGGCCCGCCACCGCCGCTCCCCGGCCACGAGCTCGTACTCCCCTCCCACGGGCCGCACGAGCACGGGCTGCAGGACGCCGTGCGCCCGGACGGAGGCCACGAGGTCTTCCAGGGATTCCTGGGCGATCTCCCGACGGGGCTGGATCCGGCTCGGCCGGATCCGATCCACGGGCAAAAGCTCCACGGGCTCCCCACGATCGCCCCCTCCGGCCCCCGGGATCAGGGCCCCAAGCCCTCTCCCGAGCCCCCTTTTCTGCCGCTCAGCCATCCCTCTCCTCCCTCCAAAGCCGCCACGCCACCTCCTCCGCCAGGGCCTCATAGGCCAGGGCACCCCGGGAATGCGGATCGTACAGGAAGATGGGCTGCCCGTGGCTTGGAGCCTCCGCGAGCCGCACCGTGCGAGGGATCACGGTTCGGAAGACCTCCTCCCCGAAGAAGGCCCGGACCTCCCGGGCTACCTGCTCGCTGAGGTTTGTGCGCGGGTCGTACATGGTGAGCACCACCCCTCCCAGGCGGAGCTGGGGGTTCAGGGATCCCCGGACAAGCTCCAGGGTGCGCAGGAGCAAGGAGAGGCCCTCGAGGGCGTAGTACTCGCACTGGATGGGCAGTAGGGCCCGGTCCGCGGCCACCAGGGCGTTGAGGGTCAGAAGTCCCAGGGAGGGGGGGCAATCCACCACCACGAGGTCGTAGCGGTCCCGCAGACCTTCCAGGGCCTCCCGGAGCCTCTCCGCGCGGTCCTCCTCCACCGCGAGCTCCACCTCCGCGCCCGCGAGCTCCACGGTGCTGGGAGCCACCTCCAGCCCTCCCACCGCGGTGGGCAGGAGGACGGCCCGGAGGGGAAGGCGCCGGAGGAGGACGTCGTAGACGGAGGCCCGGAGCCGGTCCTTGGGGATGCCGAGGCCGCTCGTGGCATTCCCCTGGGGGTCCATGTCCACCAGCAGGACCTTGCGACCCCTGCGGGCCAGGGCCGCGGAGAGGTTGAGGGCAGTGGTGGACTTCCCCACCCCCCCTTTCTGGTTCACCACCGCCAGCACCACCGCCATTATTTCCCGGGAAATACCGCGGCCCGCCGGACCTTTCCCGGAGCCCAGGGGATCGCCCGCTCTACCACCCACGTCCCCTCCGGGGTCTCCGCCTCCGGTGCGAGGGGGACGAAGATGCGGCCGCCCGGCCGCACGAGGCCTTGCGCGAGCTTGCGGACCACCGGGGGAGGGGCCACGGCCCTGGCCACCACGAGGTCGTATCGGTGGTGGTGCTCGGGCATCCGGCCCGCCTCCTCCGCGGTCCGGGCCAACACCTCCGCGTTGGGCACGCCCAGCTCCAGCACCGCCCGTTCGAGGAAGGCAGCCCGTTTCTGCCTGGGCTCTAAGAGGGTTAACCAGAGATCCGGCCGGGCCATGGCCCACACAAGTCCCGGGAATCCCGCGCCGCTGCCCACGTCCGCCACCTGGGACCCGTAGGGGGGATCTGCCATGGCGAGGAGGAGGAGGCTATCGAGCAGGTGGCGTTCCACCAGGTCCTCCCGGGGCGCGGGAGCCACCAGGTCCACCCGCACGTTCCACGCCATCACCAGATCCAGGTGTCTCTCCAGCTTCTGCAGCTGCGCCGGGTCCAACGCGAGGCCCAGGGCAGTCGCGGCCTCCTCAGGCGTCATGGGGCGTGGCTCGGGGTCTCCGGGCCGATCGCCTTCCTCCTGGACGGGTCCGCTTCCGGGGCTCCACCACCACGTGGCGATCCCTGCCCTCCCCCTCGCTGTGGGTGGTCACCTCCGGGTGGGAGGCCAGGGCCGTGTGCACGATCCTGCGCTCCCTGGGATCCATGGGCGGGAGGTGGACGGCCCGGCCCTCCCGGACCGCCCGCTGGGCGGCCCGCTGCGCCATGGCCAGTAGAGAGGACCGGCGGCGCTCCCGATACCCTGCCGCGTCCACCTCCACGGGCACCGCCCGACCCACCGCCCGATGCACCAGGAGGGAGAGCACCGTCTCGAAGGCCTGCAGCCCCCTTCCGTGGCGACCGATGAGGGCCGCTAGGTCCTCCCCCTCCACCTCTACGGTCACCCCCTGGTCCACCTGTCGGGCGCGTACCGTGCCATCCAGCCCCATGTGCCGCAAGAGGGTCTGGGCGATCTCCGCGGCCCGATCCACCTCGGGGTTGGTGCTCTTCGGCACCAACCGAACCCGCGCCTCCCTGCCTCCAAGCCCCAGGAATCCCCTGGAGCCCTCGTCCAGGATCTCGATCTCCGCCTCCTCCCGGGAAAGCCCGGACAGGCGCAGCGCGGCCTCGATGGCCTCCTCCACGGTGCGACCCGATCCGATGAACTCCCTCACGCTCCCCTCGCCTCCGCTTCCGTGCTCTTCCGTCTCCGGCGACCCCCCGCGGGGGCCTCTCCCTGGGGCTTTTTCTGCGGCTTCGGGAGCCCCACCACGGAGACGTACTCGGCTACGTAGGCCACCGTGGACACGAACCAGTACAGGGAGAGCCCCACGGGGAAGTTCAGACTGAAGTACCCGATGAGGAAGGGCATGAACAGGAACATGCGGGATTGCTGGGGATCCGTCACGGAGACCCGCTGCTGGAAGTAGGTGCTGGCGCCGATGAGCACGGGCACGAGGGCATAGGCCACCACCGCGGGGATCCCGTACTTTCCCGGGTCCCCCAACACGGTGATGGGGTGCACCAGCAGGTCCCACGGCCCGAAGGGCACGGTCTTGAGGGCCTCCCCCGTCCGGGAGATGAAGTGGGCGGGGTCGCTGAGCACCCGATACAGGGCAAACAGCACGGGCATCTGGAGGAGCATGGGTAGACACCCCCCGAAGGGGTTGACCCCATGGGCCCGGTACAGATCCATCATCTCCCGGTTGAGGCGCTGGGGGTCGTCCCGGTACTTCCGCTGGAGGGCCTGGATGTGGGGCTGGAGCTTCTGCATCTCCTTCATGGAGCGCAGCTGCTTGCGGGTGAGGGGGTGCAGGACCAGCTTCACCGCGAGGGTAAGGAGGATGATGGCCCACCCGTAGGAGCCCGTGATCCCGTAGAAGAACTGCAGGGCATGGTTCAGCTGTGCCACGAGCCAAGCGAACACCGTTCTCCTCCTGCCCGGTGCTAGGGCACCGGGTCGTATCCCCCGGGATGAAAGGGGTGGCAGCGGCTGAGCCGGCGGAGGGCGAGCCAGGCGCCCCGAAGGGGGCCGTGGGCCTGGATGGCCTGCGCCGCGTACTCCGAGCAAGAGGGCACGAACCGGCATGTGCGGGGCAGGAGCGGGGAAATGAGGCGCTGGTAGGCCCGGATCCCGAGGATGAGCAAGTTCCCCACTAGCCGCACCGTGCACCCTCTCTCAGGCCGGCGGGTTCCAAGGCCCCGCCCGAGCCCAGCAGCTTGGTCAGCTCCGCCCGCAGCCCTTCCCAACTGGCCTGGGCGGCCTGGCTGCGGGCCACCACCACCACCTCCTGGTCGGGCCGCAGGGGCAGGAGCCTCAGGATCTCCCGGATCCTGCGCCGGAGCCGGTTGCGCACCACCGCCTTCCCAACCTTTCGTCCCACGGAGATCCCCACCCGCGTGGGCCCGGGCCGCACCCGCCGGTAGACGACCACCAGGTTTCCCGCGAACCGCCTCCCTTCCGCGTACACCGCCTGGAACTCCCGGGGTTTCCGCAGGGTGGGCCACGGGCTTAACCGGCCGCGGGGAGGGGTCTTCAGACAGACAGCCGCTTGCGACCCTTCTGCCGCCTCCGCTTGAGGACGTTCCGTCCCCCGGGCGTCCGCATCCGCACCAGGAACCCGTGGGTCCGCTTGCGCTTCCGACGCTTCGGCTGGTACGTCCGCTTCAAGGACTCCCTCCTCCTCCGGCTTCATACCTCCCACCCCACGCGGGCCCCGCATAGTATAGCATCCCCAGGCCCCATGGTCTGTGGACAGGGTGTGGACAACCCCTCGGTTTTCCACAACTTTTCCGATCCCCCGACCCGTACCCGTGGGGGAAAGGGTGGCCCTCCCGGCATCGGACCGGGTTCGGCTTCCCGGGAGGGGGTGGGGCCGGGAGAATTATCAACAGGTTTTTCACGGTCTGTGGATAACTTCCGACACCCGCGGTACCATAGCGGTTGCGGGCGGTGGTGCGGGGATGAAAGCCCGGGTTTTCCTGCCGACCTGGCACGGTTTCCGGGGTCTTTTGACAGCCTTCCCCAACACGGGAAGAATCCCGGTGGAAAGGGGCGAAAGGGATGGCTGGGGGAGTCCGGGAGGAGGAATCGGCCCGGGGCCGTGCAATTGATCCCACTCGCCACCGGGGTGAGCAGATGTCCCTGCGGGAGTTGCTGGATCGGATCATCCGAGAGCAGGAGGGGAGAGCGGAGCCCGAGGGGGTTCCGGAGGTGCGCCTCGCCATTTACGACTCCCCCCTCGCGGAGCCCCGGGTGATCTCCCTCTCCAGCGACGACTTCCACGAGCTGGTGGGGAAGCTCGCGGCCGCCACCTACGAGCACGCGCAGCGGCGGGGGAGCCGGATCCCCTTCGTGGTGATCCGGGAGATCGTGGAGAACCTGATCCACGCCCACTTCAAGAACGCGGTGATCACCATCAGCGAGGACGGCAACACCATCCGGATTTCGGACCAGGGCCCGGGAATCCGGGACAAGGAGAAGGCCATGCAGCCCGGGTTCACCACGGCCACGGCCACCATGCGGAAGTACATCCGGGGGGTTGGGAGCGGGCTCCCCATCGCCCGGGAACAGCTCAGCTTTCTGGGCGGGATGATCTCCATCGAGGACAACCTGAACGGCGGGACCGTGGTGACCCTTCAGATGAACCCGCCTGCGCCGGCCTCCCGGCCGGGCGAGCGGGCCGAGCCGAGGCTCACGGAGCGCCAGGGCCGGGTGCTGCTGCTGGTGGCGGAGTTCGGGAGCGCGGGGCCGACCACCGTGGCCCGGGAACTGGACATCAGCCTGAGCACCGCGTACCGGGAACTCGCGGCCCTCGAGGAGATGGGCCTGGTGCAGTCCCACGCGGGCGGCCGGCGCACCCTCACGGAGGAGGGTGTCCGGTACCTCGATAAGGTCTTCAAGGCCGGAGGAGGAACATGAGGGCAAGGGAGGATCACGCGCGCCATCTCTGGCAGGAGGCCCTCGGGCGCCTCCAGGAGCGGATCGCGCGGCCGGGGCCCGGGTTGGAGCTGTTCTTGAAGAGCGCCAGACCCCTGGCCCTCGAGGAGGACGCGCTCCTGCTGGGCGTGCCCAACCTCCTCGCCAAGCAGTGGGTGGAGGAGCGCTACCAGCCCTTCCTCGAGGAGGAGCTCTCCCGGCTGGTGGGCCGCCGCCTGGGGATCCGGCTCGTGATCGCGGAGGACGGGCAGGTGGAAGAGCCCCGGCCTGTGGCCCCCAGTCGGGCCCGGTTTGAGGGCATGCCCCTCTCCCCCCGATACACCTTCGAGACCTTCGTGGTGGGCTCCGGGAACCGGTTCGCCCACGCGGCTGCCCTGGCGGTGGCGGAGGCCCCTGCCCGGGCCTACAACCCCCTGTTCATCTACGGCGGGGTGGGGCTCGGCAAGACGCATCTCCTGCAGGCCATCGCCCACCACCTCCTCCGCAGCGACCGCGAGATCCGGGTGTTCTACTGCACGGGGGAGAAGTTCACCAACGAGGTCATCGGCGCCATCCAGGGAGGCCGCACGGAGGATCTCCGCCGGCGCTACCGGAGCGTGGACGTGTTGCTCATCGACGACATCCAGTTCATCGCGGGCAAACCCAGCACCCAGGAGGAGTTCTTCCACACCTTCAACGCCCTGCACGAGGCCGGCAAGCAGATCATCCTCACCTCGGACCGGCCTCCCAAGGACATCCCCACCCTCGAGGAACGGCTCCGAAGCCGGTTCAGCTGGGGCCTGATCGCGGACGTGCAGCCCCCCGACTACGAGACCCGCGTGGCCATCCTCCGCAAGAAGGCGGAACTGGAACGGATGAGCGTCCCGGACGAGGTCACGGAGTTCATCGCCCAGCACTTCACCTCCAACATCCGGGAGCTGGAGGGAGCCCTGGTGCGGGTGGTGGCCTATGCCACCCTCACCCGGGTACCCGTCACTCTCCCCCTCGCCCGGGAGGTCCTCCGGGACATCCTTCCCGACGATCGGCCCCAGCCCATCACCATCGAGGCCATCCAGCGGGTGGTGGCGGAGCAGTTCGGCATCCGGTTCGAGGACATGAAGGCGCGGCGGCGGACCAAGGGGGTCGCCTTCCCCCGTCAGATCGCCATGTACCTGGCCCGGGAGCTCACGGATTCCTCCCTGCCCCGCATCGGCGAGGAGTTCGGAGGCCGTGACCACACCACCGTCCTTCACGCGTGCGAGCGGGTGCGGGAGGAGCTCCGGAAGGACCCGTACCTCGCCGCCCAGGTGGATCGCATCGTGCAACAGCTGCGCAATCCCCCGCGGCCTGTGCAAAAGCTGTGAGCGGCCCTTGCGTTTTCCACAGGCTTCCACCCCTCCCGTCCCCCGCGCTCCCGGTGTCCACAAGCCGTCCCGCTCCCGGTCCACAGGCGCGGCCCCATCCCGTCCCCACGTCGTACAATGGTTCTGGCGCTTTTCCCCACCATCCACAGGGGCGACGATTACGACGACCAATAACAGCTCGTGGATGTAAAGCTCAAGCCTGGAGGATGTGGAACGATGAGGGTTTCCTGCGACCAGGGAGTGCTTGAGCAGGGCGTGCACCTCGTGCAACGGGCGGTGAGCACCCGGACCACCATGCCCATCCTGTCCTACTTGCTGTTCGAGGCCCTCGACCAGTCCCTGGAGATCGCGGCCACGGATCTGGAGATCGGGATGCGCACCCGGATCCCGGCCCGGGTGGAGCGTCCGGGAAGCATCGCGCTCCCGGCCCGCCTCCTCTCGGAGATCGTGAGCAACCTCCCTCCCGCGCCCGTGGAACTGGAGGTCCCAGAGGGGGAGGTGAACGCGCGGATCCGGTGTGGGCGCTCGGGATTCGAGATCCTCGGCCTTCCGGCCTCCGAATTCCCCTCGACCCCGCAGGAGCCGGAGGGGTCCAGTTGGTCCGTGCCGGCTCCCCTCCTGCGGACCCTCATCCGCTCCACCCTCTTCGCGGCCAGCACGGACGAGACGCGTCCGTTCCTCACGGGGGTGTACGTGGTCATCACGGGACGAGAGATCCGGGCCGTAGCCACGGACGGCGGGCGGCTTGCGCTGCGGCGGGCGCAGCTCACTTCAGGGGCAGGGGAGATGAGCGCCATCGTGCCCGCGAAGGCCATGCGGGAGCTGGACCGGGCTCTGGGGGGGCTGGAGGAGGAAGTCCAGATCGGGTTGGGCCCGGCTCAGATGGTGGTGACCCTCCCCCACCTCCGCCTCACCTCCCGCCTCATCTCCGGGACCTTCCCCGCCTACGAGCAGGTGATCCCCAAGGAGTGGAGGCTGCGGGTGCGGGTGGGGACCGAGGCGCTCCGGGGGGCGGTCCGGCGGGTGGCCATCACCGCGCGGGACTCCGCGAGCGTGGTGCGGTTCCGGGTGTCCGATGGGATCTTGCGGCTGGAGTCCAACACCCCGGAGGTGGGCTCCGCGTACGAGGAGCTGGAGGTGGCGCAAGAGGGAGAGCCCCTGGAGGTGGCCTTCAACGCCCGGTACCTCCTGGATGCCCTGGCTGTGATGGAGACCGGAGAGGTGGTCCTGGAGCTCACGGGCCCCCTTTCCCCAGGTGCCCTGCGGCCCGTGGGGAGCGAGGAGTACGTGTACGTGGTGGCACCGGTGAGGGTTTACGGTTAGCATGCCGGAGGAGGTGCCCATCCGGACGCCCGCCATCCCCCTCGGGGCTTTCCTCAAGTGGGCCCGGGTGGTGCGCAGCGGGGGGGAGGCGAAGCACTGGATCCAGGCCGGACGGGTCCGGGTGAACGGAGAGGTGGAGAGGCGGAGGGGAAGGGTACTCCGGCCAGGCGACGTGGTGGAGGTGGAGGGGCGGGTACTCGTGGTGCAGGCGGGCCGGGATGCTGGTGCGGACCCTCTTTCTCCTTGACTTCCGGAACTACGAGCGGGCGGAGCTGGAGTTCGCGCCCGGACTCAACCTCCTGGTGGGACCGAACGGCGCGGGGAAGACCAACGTGCTGGAAGCCATCGATCTCGTGGTCACGGGCCGCAGCCACCGGGTGGTCCGGGAGGCGGACGCCATCCGGTTCGGTTCGCCGTGGGCCCTGGTACGGGCCACGTTGGAGCGACGCCACGGGACTCACATGGTGGAGGTCCGGCTCGAGCGGGTGGGGTTAAAGACCATCCGGGTGCAGGGGAACCGGGTGCACCGGGGGGATCTCCTGGGCCGCGCGGTGCGGGTCCTGGCAGGGCCGGACGACGCGGAGGTGGTACACGGACCCTCCGTGTACCGCCGGAGGCTGCTGGATGGGCTCCTGTGCCAGTTGAGCCCCTCGTACTACCACAACCTCCTGCGGTACAGCCGGGTGGTGCAGCAGCGCAACCGCCTCCTCCGGGCCCAGGCCCCCCCGCACCTGCTTGAGGTCTGGGACGAGCAGATGGTGGAGGTGGGGTGCGCCATCACGGAACGGCGGGCCGAACTCGTGGCGCGGCTAGAGCCCCTGGTGCGCGAGGCGGGGAGGCGGATGGTCGGCGGGGATCTCCGGGTCGCCTACCGGCCTTCCTGGGAGCCCGGGGAAGGGCTCCGGGAGCGGGCCCAGGCGGTGCTGACGCGGCAGCGCCGGGAGGAGTACCGCAGGGGGATGACCCTCTCGGGGCCGCACCGGGACGAGCTGGAGATCACCCTCGACGGGGTTCCCCTGCGGGCATACGGGTCCCGGGGCCAGCAGCGGGCCGCGGTCCTTAGCCTCCGGCTTGCAGAGCGGGAGGTGGTCCGGGCGGAGATGGGGGAGGATCCCGTCATGCTTCTGGACGACGCCGGAGCAGAGCTGGACGCCCGGCGGACCCAGGAGCTGCTGCGGTTGCTCTCCGAGGGCCCTCAGGCCATCTTCACCGCTACGGACCGCTCCCTCCTCCCGGTCCGGGAGGTTCACGTGCTGCAGCTGGGGGCCCGATGAAGGGTCCGGTACGCCTGGGGGATCTTTTGAGGAAGCACGCGGCACAGCTGGGGGTGGCAGGCGCCCTCGAGGAGGCGGAGGTCCTCGCCGCCTGGGAGGCCTTGTACGGATCAGAAGGGGACGTCCGGGCGGAGGGCTTCCGGGCCGGCACCTTGATCCTCGCGGCCCGGAACGCGGCCGCAGCACAGGAGGCAAGCCTCCGGCGGGCCTCCCTCCAAGCGGAGCTCAACCGGCGCCTGGGACGGACCGTGGTCCGAGCCATCCGGGTGGTGCAGGGAATCAGGGATTAAGGGGTTGCCGCATGTACCTGCACTTGGGCGGGGATCTCGTGGTCCCCTTCCGGGAGATCGTGGCCATCCTGGACCTCCGGTTCCTCCGGGCCTCGGAGGTGAACCAGACTTTCCTGCGCCGGGCCGCGGAGGCGGGCCGGCTCTCCGGCACCGAGCTCAGCCGCGCCCGGGCCCTGGTGGTGACCGTCCGGGGACTGTACGCGAGTCCCGTCTCTCCCAAGACCCTCGCCCGGAGGGCCCAGACGGGCTGGTGGAAGCGGGATTCCTAGCCTGAAACCCGCTTGCCAGAAGGGTTTGGGACGTTGACGGCCTCCACACTTTCCAGTATCCTTTCATCTGTTAATGCGATCTCTCCAGACCGTTACGCCGCGGAACCGGAGGCCGAGGGATGTCCGAACTGACATACGAGGCACATCAGATCGAGGTCCTGGAGGGCCTGGAGGCGGTCCGCCGGCGTCCCGGGATGTACATCGGGAGCACCGGAAGCCGTGGTCTGCACCACCTCCTGTGGGAGGTGGTGGACAACAGCGTGGACGAGGCCCTGGCGGGGAGGTGCACCCGGATCGACGTGGTGCTCCACCAGGACGGGAGCGCCACGGTGACCGACGACGGCGGCGGAATCCCGGTGGAGATCCATCCCCAGACCAAGAAGAGCACGGTGGAGACCGTGCTCACCCTGCTTCACGCGGGCGCCAAGTTCGGGAGCGGGGCCTACAAGGTGTCCGGTGGGCTGCACGGGGTGGGGGTATCCGTAGTGAACGCCCTCTCGGAGTGGCTGGAGGTGGAAGTCCGGCGGGGAGGGAAGCGCTGGCGGCAGCGGTACAGCCGGGGAAAGCCCACCACGCCGCTTGAGGCGGTGGGGGAGGCCCGGGGCACGGGGACCCGGGTGACCTTCAAGCCCGACCCGCAGATTTTCGTGGAGACGGAGTTCCAGTACGAGGTGGTGCGGGAGCGGCTGGAGGAGCTCGCCTACCTCAACGCGGGCCTGCGGCTTGTGCTCACGGACGAGCGCACGGGCAGGCGGGAGGAGTTCTGCTACGAGGGCGGGATCGCGGAGCTCGTGCGTTCCCTGAACCGGCACAAAAAGGTCCTCAACGACCCCCCTTTCTACCTCCGGCGGGAGCGGGAGCGGGTGGAGGTGGAGGTGGCCATCCAGTACAACGAGGGATACGTGGAGCACGTCCTCTCCTTCGTGAACACCATCCCCACCACGGAGGGCGGCACGCACCTCGCGGGCTTCCGCTCCGCCCTGACCCGCGTGGCCAACGACTACGCCCGCCGCACCGGGATGCTGAAGGAGGGAGAGGAGTCCCTGGTGGGGGAGGATGTGCGGGAGGGGCTGAGCGCGGTCCTCAGCCTCAAGATGCCCGACCCCCAGTTCGAAGGCCAGACCAAGACCAAGCTCGGGAACACCGAGGTCAAGGGGATCGTGGAGTCGCTGCTCGGGGAGGCGTGGGCGGACTACCTGGAGACCCATCCCACGGAGGCCCGGCGGATCGTGGCGAAGGCCATCCAGGCCATGCGGGCCCGGGAGGCGGCCCGGCAGGCCCGGGAGTTGGTGCGCCGCAAGAGTGCCCTGGAGGTGAGTACGCTTCCCGGCAAGCTCGCGGACTGCTCCGAGCGGGATCCCCTGCGGGCGGAGCTCTTCATCGTGGAGGGCGATTCCGCAGGGGGGTCTGCCAAGCAGGGCCGAGATCGGCGGTTCCAGGCCATCCTCCCCATCCAGGGCAAGATCCTCAACGTGGAGAAGGCGCGCCTGGATAAGATGCTCAACCACGAGGAGATCCGGGCCATCATCACGGCCCTGGGAACGGGGATCGGCCCGGAGTTCGACCTCAACAAGCGCCGGTACGACAAGGTGATCGTCATGACGGACGCGGACGTGGACGGTGCCCACATTCGCACCCTGCTGCTGACCTTCTTCTACCGGTACATGAGGCCCCTCATCGAGCACGGGAAGGTGTACGTGGCCGTGCCTCCCCTGTACCTGGTCCGCAACGGTCCCCGGAAGCGGTACGCATACTCCGACGAGGAGCTCGCGGCCGTCCTCAAGGAGTGGAAGGGGCAGGTGGAGGTGCAGCGGTACAAGGGGCTGGGCGAGATGAACCCGGATCAGCTGTGGGAGACCACCATGGATCCCCGCACCCGGACCCTCATCCGGGTGGAGATTGAGGACGCGGAAGCGGCGGACCGCATCTTCAGCACCCTCATGGGGGAGGCGGTGGAGCCCCGCCGGCAGTTCATCGTGCGCTACGCCCGGGAGGTGCGCAACCTGGACATTTAACATCTGAGGGAAGGCCATGGCCATCGACGAACGAGTCCTGCCCAAGCCCGTGGAGCGCGAGATGCAGGAGGCGTACCTGGACTACGCCATGTCCGTCATCGTGTCCCGGGCGCTTCCGGACGTGCGGGACGGGCTCAAGCCCGTGCAGCGGCGGATTCTCGTGGCCATGCATGACCTGGGCCTGGCGCCGAACCGCCCTTACCGGAAGTGCGCGAAGATCTGCGGGGACACCTCCGGCAACTACCACCCCCACGGGGAGGGAGTCATCTACCCCACCCTGGTGCGCATGGCCCAGGCGTGGGTGATGCGCTACCCCCTCGTGGACGGGCAGGGGAACTTCGGGAGCATCGACGACGATCCCCCGGCTCAGATGCGCTACACGGAGGCCCGGCTCACGGCCGTGGCGCAAGAGATGCTGGCGGATCTCGACAAGGACACCGTGGACTTCGTCCCCAACTTCGACCAGAGCCGCCAGGAGCCCACGGTCCTGCCTGCCCGCTTCCCAAACCTCCTCGTGAACGGGGCGAGCGGGATCGCGGTGGGCATGGCCACCAACATCCCCCCCCACAACCTCCGGGAGATCTGCGACGCCCTCGTGGCCCTGCTCGAGGATCCCAACCGTTCCACCGAGGACCTCATGAAGATCGTCCGGGGCCCTGATTTCCCCACGGGCGGCCTGATCCTGGGCCGGGAGGGGATCCGGGAGACGTACACCAAGGGTCGGGGCACCATCGTGATGCGGGCCAAGGCCCACATCGAGGAGCTGCGGGGCGGCAGGCGGGCCATCGTGGTCACGGAGCTCCCCTACATGGTGAACAAGGCCGCCCTCATCAGCCGCATCGCGGAGCTCGTGCGGGAGAAGAAGATCCAGGGCATCGGAGACCTCCGGGACGAGTCCGACCGGGAGGGCATCCGGGTGGTCATGGAGCTTCGGCGGGAGGCGAATCCTCAGGTGGTCTTAAACCAGCTCTACAAGCATACCCAGATGCAGACGAACTTCGGAGCCATCCTCCTGGCCTTGGTGGGCGGAGTCCCCCGCCTGCTCACCCTCCGGGAGCTGCTGTGGCACTACCTGGAGCACCGGCGCAGCGTGACCACCCGCCGGGTGCGGTTTGAACTGGCCCGCGCGGAGGAGCGGGCCCACATCCTGGAGGGGTTAAAGGTGGCCCTGGACCACCTGGACCAGGTGATCGCCCTGATCCGGGCGAGCAAGGACGTCCCCACGGCCCGGGAGGGGCTCATGAGGACCTTCGGACTCACCGAGCGGCAGGCGGAGGCCATCCTGGAGATGCGGCTGCAGCGCCTCACCGGCCTGGAGCGGGGCAAGGTGGAGGAGGAGTACCGGGAGCTCCTCAAGACCATCGCGTACTACGAAGACGTGCTGCGGGATCCCCGGAAGGTGGATGGCATCCTCCGGGAGGAGATCCTGGAGATCAAGGAAAAGTACGGGGATCCGCGGCGCACGAGGATCACCGCCGCGGAGGAGGCCACCTTTGAGGAGGAGGACCTCATCCCCGACACGGAGGTGGTGATCACCCTCACCCGGGACGGCTTTATCAAGCGGGTGCCGCTCGAGACCTACCGGGCCCAGCGCCGGGGCGGCCGCGGGGTGGTGGGCGCCGCGGCCCGGGAGGAGGACTTCGTGGAGCACCTCTTGGTCACCACCAACCACACCTACCTCCTCTTCTTCACCAACCGGGGCAAGGTGTACCGGCTTCGGGCCTTTGACGTACCGGAATCGGGCCGCACCGCCCGCGGAACGGGACTCATGAACCTGGTGAACCTGGGGCCCGCGGAGCGGGTCACCGCGGTGATCCCCGTGCGGTCTTTCGAGGACGGGGGGTATCTCCTCATGGTGACCAAGCAGGGCCTCGTGAAGAAGACGGGCCTGTTGGAGTTCCTGGGGACCCGGAGGGCGGGGCTCGTGGCCATCACCCTCAAGCCCGGGGACGAGCTCGTGGCCGTGCGGCTCACGGACGGCAGGCGGGAGGTGATCCTGGGAACCCGGCAGGGGCAGTGCATCCGGTTCCGGGAGGGGGGGGTGCGGGAGATGGGCCGGGCCGCGGGAGGCGTCCTCGGCATCCGGTTGCGGCCGGGGGATGAGGTGGTGGGGGCCGCGGTGGCCGGTGAGAAGCCGGAGATCCTCACGGTGACGGACCAAGGGTTTGCCACCCGTACCCGGGTGGAGGAGTATCGGCTGCAGGCGCGGGGCGGGGCAGGGGTCCGCAACGTGCGGGTGGGCCCAAAGAACGGGCAGGTGGTGGCCATCCGGGGCGTGGGGCCGGAGGACGAGCTCCTCCTGGTCTCGGAGGGTGGGCAGATCCTCCGGACGTCGGTGCGGGAGATCCGCACGGTGGGCAGGGGGGCCCAGGGCGTGCGGGTGATGCGGCTCGGCCCGGGCGACCGGGTGAGCGCGGTGGCCGTGGTGGAGCCGCCGCAGGGATGATTTTTAAAATCCCCTTGGAGGCTAGAAAGGAGTCGGGACGCGGGTTGTAGAAATTTGCCGGCCGGAAGCACACTGCAGCGGGAGGAGGGAGGAGATGAACAAGGAGCAGCTCGTGGAGCGGATCGCGCAGGTCGCCGGCCTCAGCAAGAAGGACGCGAACGCGGCGCTGGACGCGGCGCTGGACGCCATCAGGACGGCCTTGCGACGCGGGGAGAAGGTCACCCTGGTGGGGTTCGGGACCTTCCAGGTGCGGGAGCGGAGGGCCCGGGAGGGCCGGAACCCGCAGACGGGAGAGAAGATCCGGATCCCCGCCCGCAAGGTGCCCGCGTTCACCGCAGGTAAGGAACTCCGGACCGCGGTGGCCGGCGCCCGCCGCCGTTGAGCGCGCGGCCGCGCGAACCGAGGACGCCCGGGGAACCCCCGGGCGTTTTTTGCCCTCGGAGACCTCTCGGGCGGGCCAGGCCGACCCGGGAGTGGGCCGGCCTGAGGGCCCTTCGATAAACTGAGGGAGGGGAGAGCACAGGAGGGAGTCATGGGAGAGGCCCAGCGGCTCGGGGCGTACCTCGATGAGATCCGGGAGGCGGTGCTCAGGACCGTGGAACCCCTGAGGGAGGACCAGCTCAACCGAAGGCCTCCGGGACTGCTGAACACCCCGGGAATCCTCCTGCGGCACCTTGCGGGTTCGGAGCGGTACTGGATCCACCGGACCGTGGGCGGGGAGGCGTTCCAGCGTGACCGGGAGGCGGAGTTCTCCCTGGAGGTGCCGGTGCGCAAGGACGAGGTCCTGGAAGCGATCCGAAGGGTGGGAGAGCACACGCGGCGGATCCTCCAGCACCTCCCGGACGAGGCCCTGGAGGACGTGGTGGAGGTCCAGCGGGGAGATCGCACGGACATGGCCACGAAGCGGTACGCCATCCTCCACACGATTTCCCATTACAGCTACCACCTGGGGCAGCTGCGCATCTACGCGAGGCTCCTAGCCTCCTGAAGCCCGGTCCCGAGTCATCCGAGGATCGCCTGGGGGGAGGGGCGTCACTCCGGGGGACGAGGTGCGCGGATGCGGGTGGGACTTGCCTTCCTGTGGATCCTCGCCGCCATCGCGGAGGGGTATCGCCGGATCTCCGGGACGCTTCCCGACGCCTTCTACGCGGTGGGTCCGTGGTTCGCACTCCTCCTGACCCTCATCCCCCTGGTGGCAGCGGTGCGGGAGTTCCGGGAGGGCCAGCGGACCGAGGGCGTCAAGAGCGGCCTTTGGACCCTCCTGGGCCTCGTGACGCTGCTCTTCGGCCCGGACTGGCTGCGGTTCGGCGGTTAGGGGTCAGGTCCTGGGGGCCAGACGTCCCGGAAAGAGGGATTGCGGGTACCGGGTGGATCCCGTCACCAGGATCTCCGCGATCATGCGACCTGCGAGGAAGGCGAAGGCGAGCCCCTGCCCGGTGTAGCCGGCCGCGAGCAGGAGACCAGATTCGCCCGGAACCGGCCCAAGGAGAGGCAGGTGATCCCTGCTGATGCCGATGGCCCCGCTCCACCGGTGGGTGACGGGGAGGGGCGGTGGAACGCCCAGGCCCCGTAGGTATGCCTCCAGGGCCCCCTGGACGCCCGGATGCAGCCGGTCCTCCGTCCCCACTTCTTCCTGGGCGTACAGCCGGCGCAGTCCGCCCAGCACCACGCAGCCCGTGGGGGTCTGCCGCCAGTACTCAAGCCCGTCGTTCGCGTAAAACAGGTGCGCAAACAACCGCCGGGGAAGCGGGGCCGTGGCGAGCACCTGACCCCGCACCGCCCGGACCCACCTCGCCCAGGGGGCCTCCAGGTTCTCCGTGTAGGCATCCAGGGCAAGGACCAGCCGGTCCGCCTGGACCGTTCCGGAAGGGGTTACCGCCTTCCACCCCGCTCCTGCCCGCTCGATGCCCACCACGGGAGTGCCCTCGAAGATCCGGACCCCGCGGCGCTCCGCCACCGCCGCGAGCCCCCGGGTGAACCGGACGGGGTGGATGCCGATGTCCCGGGGGTTGAGCATCCCGCCCGCGAACCCGGGACGTCCCCCGAGCCGCTCCGCCACCTCCTCCGCCTCGAGGAGCCGGACCGGGAACCCGTCCTCGGAGAGCAGGGCCACCTCCCGGGCGAGCTCCTCGAGCTCCTGGCGATCCGAGGCGAGGGCTACGCTCCCGCAGGGATCCACCTCCGCCTCGATCCCCTCCTCCCCGCAGGCCTGCAGCATCCGCTCCCGGTTCTCCACGGTGAAGGCCCAGAGCGCCTTGGCCTCACCCCGACCGAACCGGGCGATGAGGTCCGCATACCCCGGAGTCGTGCCTTCCTGGACGAACCCACCGTTCCGGCCGGTGGCTCCGCCCGCCACCACGCCCCGCTCCAGCACGCAGCAGGCCGCCCCCTCCCGGCTCAGCCAGTAGGCCACCGAGATCCCCGTGATCCCGCCTCCCACCACGGCTACCGGGAGGTGGAGGTTGCCCCGTAGCGGAGGTCGGGGCTCATACGGCTCGTCCAGCCACAGGGAGACGGTGGGGCCTGCGGTGGAACCGACGGGTCGAAAGGCAAACGCGTCCGGCACACGAGGATTGTACTCCCAGGGGAGGAGTTTCCAACCCTGCCGAGAACCAATTCAGGGGGAACGCCTGTACGCTATGCGTTCACGACGGATCGAGGAGCCGAAATGAGGACTCCCTACATATACAGCAGAGGACGGTGCACCGCCCGCCTGTATGAGGGCGATAGCCTCTCCATGCCCGAGCTTCGGGACGAGGAAATCGCGTTGACCGTCACCTCTCCTCCTTACTGGAATTCCATTGACTACGATCGCCACGCTCAGGATCCCGGCCAGTGGTACCGAACCCGTTCCTACGGTCACGAGGACTACGAAAGTTTCTTAAATTGGCTGGTGCGTGCCTTCGGGGAGGTCTACCGTGTCACCAAACCCGGTGGTTATCTCTGTGTGGTCGTCGGTACCGTCCTTTTTCAGGGTCGGCATTACCCGGTGCCGCAGGACCTGGTGAGTCGGTTGTCCCGGAGCGGGTGGGAATTCGAGCAGGACATTATCTGGCACAAGACCACGGCGGGAGTCCGCAGGGCCGGGGTCTTCATCCAGAAACCGTATCCGGGGTATTACCACCCGAACATCATGACCGAGTACATCCTGGTTTTCAGGAAGCCCGGGCCTCCCATTTACAGGGAGAGGACGGAGTCTGAGCGACGGAATGCTCGGGTGCCGGTCACAGACGTATTCACCCGGGACGTGGCCAACAACGTTTGGCATATCGCTCCGGTCCCTCCCGGTACCCTGGACCACCCGTGTCCGTTCCCCGAGGAAATTCCTTACCGCCTGATCCAGCTCTACTCTTATCCCGATGAGGTTGTTCTGGATCCGTTTCTGGGCTCGGGTCAGGTGGCGAAGGTGGCCCTGCACCTCGGGCGTCACGCGGTGGGCTACGACATCGTTCCTCAATACGTGACCTACGCCTACGGCAGGTTATCCGAGCCGCTTCGGGTAAGGCGAAAGCAACTGGTGGTGGAGTTCCGGGCGGTTGGCGTCTTTTCCCCTGTGGGGGGAGGGTGGAGCGGACGGGGGGAGGCACCGGCTGATGCGCAGCTGGAGCTGCGGACTTCGCATGCCCATCCGATGGATCCCCGCTCCTGACCTGCACGCGCGCCTGGCGGAGTTCGTGGAGGCCCTGGGGTTCCATCACGTCCGGCTCGACCGGGTGCGCTGCGTGCGGGCCTACGGAGGGAGGGCCAACGCCTGGGCCCGCATCTGGGGGCTTCCCCGCATCTTCCAGGAGGCTTTTGGCATCGGTCCCGCCTACGTCATCGAGTTCCTGGAGCCCGGGTTCGGACGCCTCCCGCCGGACGAGCAGGACCGGGTGATCCTCCACGAGTTGCTGCACATCCCCTCAACCTTCAGCGGAGGCCTGCGGCCCGAGCGGTCCCGATCGTTCGTCATCAACCGGCGCACCGTGGAACGGTACTACCGCCGCTACCTCCGCCTCACTGGACGAGGCGGCGCCGCAACAGCACCGCGGGGACGGGGAGGAGGACGGCCGCCACGAGAAGGAGCCAGAGGAGGTCCCCCCAAGCCGCGGCGGGATCCCCGAAGGCGAAGGCCCGGGAGGCGCGCACCGCGTGGTACAGGGGTGCAAACCAGGCAGCCCGCTGCACCCAGTCGGGGAGGGCCTCCAGCGGGAAGAAGATCCCGCTGAACATGAACTGGGGGGTGATCCACAGGGAGAAGTAGTACGTGAAGAGGTCGATGGAGGGGGTGAGGGCGGTGAAGGCGAGGCCGAGTGCGGAGAACACCAGTCCTGCGACGAAGAACACCGCGGGAAGAAGGAGGCTCCACCAGGACTGCACCGCGCCGAACAGGGCCGCCACGGCCGAAAAGGCGCTCCCGTAGATCACGCTGCGGGTCGCCCCCCAGAGCACCTCCCCCACCGCTAGGTCCTCCGCGGAAAGCGGCGTGGTGATGATGGCCTCGTAGGCGCGCTCGTAGGCGAACTGCACGTAGGCGTTGTAGGTACACTCGAAGGTCGCCCCGTACATGGCCGCGGAGGCCGCGAGCCCCGTGGCCACGAAGGCCATGTACGGAACCCCGTCCACCTCCCGCAGGTAGCTTCCCAGCCCCACCCCCAGGGCCACGAGGTACAGCACGGGCTCCAGGAAGTTCTCCGGGAGCGCGGTGAGGAAGATCCGTCGGAAGATGAGGAGGTTGCGCTGCCAGAACCGGAACGCACCCCGCAACGAAAGGTCCATCACTCCCGTAGCCTCCTTCCCGTGAGTCGCAGGAACACGTCCTCCAAGGTGGCCCGCCGCAAGGCCACGCCCTCGATGGGGAGGTCCAGACTTCGCACCTGGTGCACCAGCCGCTCCCCGTCCCGGGTGTGGAGCAGGACCCGGTCCCCCGTCACCTCGTGGGCCTCCGCCAGGGCGCGCAGCCGCTCCACCGCGGCCGCGGGGCCGTCCGGCGCGAGCTGGACCTCCACCACCTCCCGCCCCACGTAGCGCTCCACGAGTTCCCGGGGCGGGCCCTCCGCCACGATTCGGCCACCGTCCACGATGGCCACCCGGTCGCACAGCTGCTCCGCCTCCTCCATGTAGTGGGTGGTGAGGATCTGGGTGATGCCGGCCCGCTTAAGCTGGCGCAGCCGCTCCCACACCGCGTGCCGGGCCTGCGGATCGAGCCCCGTGGTGGGCTCGTCCAGGATCAGCAGGCGGGGGTCGCTGATGAGGGCCCGGGCGATCATCAGCCGACGCTGCATTCCGCCGCTGAGGCGCGGGATGCGCTCGTGGGCCCGATTTTGGAGCTCCACGAACCGCAACAGCTCCTCCGCCCGCCGGGCCGCCTCCGCCCAGCTCAACCCGTAGTACCGGCCGTACACCAGGAGGTTCTCCCGGACCGTCAGGGCCTCGTCCAGGGTGGTGGCCTGGTGGACGACGCCGATCCGCTGCTTGATGCGCCGGGGGTGGTGCCGCACGTCCAGGCCGAAGACCCGCAGGACGCCTTCCGTGGGCCGGGCCGCGCCGTAGATCATCTTCATGGTGGTGGTCTTGCCCGCGCCGTTGGGGCCCAGGAACCCGAAACACTCGCCCGCGCGGACCTCGAAGGAGATCCCGTCCACCGCGAGGACCGTTCCGAACCGCTTGGAGAGCTTTTTGGCTTCCACCACGGTCATATGATCCCTCCCGCGCCGGAAACCCCGGACCGAAGCCCGGGGAAGAGGCGAGGAAGTGACCCGGCGCTAGACCATGACGGTCTAAGTGTCCGGCAAGCCCCGGACTGAAGTCCGGGGTGAAGGGATTTCCACCTCCGTCGCCAACTTCCTAGGATGGCGCATGATGGAGGGAATCGTCACCAAGGCCGTGGGCGGGTTCTTCTTCGTGCACCACGGAGGCCGCACGTATCGGTGCGTGGCCCGGGGCAAGCTGCGCCGCCGGATGGCGGAGGGGGAGGGTCCCGGTCGCATCGTGCCCGGGGACCGGGTCCGGTTTGGGCTCCTCTCCGGGGAGGAGGGCGTCATCGAGGAGGTGCTGCCGCGGACCCACCAGCTGGCAAAGCCCGCGGCCGCGGATCCCCACCGCCTCCAGGTCATCGCCGCGAACGTGGACCAGGCCTGCGTGGTCTTCGCGAGCCGCCGGCCAGACCCCGACCCGCACGCCATCGACCGCTTCCTGGCCTTGGCGGAGGGGAGCGGGCTCCGGCCCTTCCTCTGCTTTAACAAGGTGGACCTGGGCGAGCCCGGGGAGCTCGCGCACCTGTACGGACGCATCGGCTATCCCGTGCTGCGCACGAGCGCCCTCACCGGCGAGGGCCTGGAGACCCTGCGGGAGACCCTGCGCGGCCACCTCACGGTGATCGTGGGGCCCAGCGGGGTGGGCAAAAGCAGCCTCCTCAACGCCCTGCTGCGTACCCACCGCCTCCGGGTGGGGGAGGTGAGCCCCCGGACCGGGCGGGGCCGGCACACCACCACCGCCGCGGAGCTGGTGACGGTGGGGGAGGACGCCTTCGTGGTGGATACCCCGGGGGTTCAGGTCCTGGAGTTCGTGCACCTGCGGCCCGAGGAGATCGCTCGGTGTTTTCCGGAAATCCGGGAGCGGGCAAGGGGGTGTGCGTTCGGGGACTGCCTGCACCGTGCGGAGCCGGGTTGCGCGGTCCGGGAGGCCATCGCGGCGGGGGAGATCCCCCTCAGCCGGTACGAGAGCTACCTGCGCATGTTGGAGGAGGCGGAGGAGGCGGAGCGGGAGCGGTACGCATGACCACCCGGGTGTTCCTGGTGCGCCACGGGCAGACGGAGTGGAACGCCCAGCGCCGCTATCAGGGCCGCTCCGACTCTCCCCTCACGCCCCTCGGGCAGGATCAGATGCGTCGGCTCGCCGCGGCCCTCGCTCAGGAGCCCGTGGCCGCGGTGTATACGAGCCCCCTCGGTCGGTGCCGGTGGGGCGCGGAGCGCATCGCGGCCGTGCACGGGCTAGAACCCATCCCGGAGCCGGATCTGGTGGAGCTGAACCACGGGATCCTCGACGGCTTGCGGGTGGAGGAGATGGAGGCGGAGGTGGGGGAACTCGTGCGCCGGTGGTGGCGGGATCCGGCCCGGGTGCGCCTGCCGGGCGGGGAGACTCTGGAGGAGGCCCGGGCCCGGGCCATGCGGGCCTTTGGACGCATCGTGGCGGAGCATCCTAACGGGACCGTGGTGGTGGTTTCCCACGCGGGCATCAACCGTCTGATCCTCCTCACCCTGCTCGGTGCACCCCTCAGTGCCTACTTCCGCCTGCAGCAGCACAACGGCGCCATCAACCTCATCGAGGCCTCCGGGGAGGAGGCGCGCATCGTCACCCTCAACGACACCTGCTACCTCAAGCTCCCCTCGGAGGACCCAGGGCTGATCGGGCAGGAGTAGCCTCAGGCCTCCCGCCGCTCGGCCCCTCCCGGGGTGCGGACGGGCGCGGGAGGGCGATAGGGGACGGGGATGTACTCCACGGAGGGCCGACGCTGGGGGGCCTGCGGGTAGAGGTCCATGAGGGCGTAGATCTCCCGCGGCATTTCCGTGGAGACCCGCAGCCCTAGGCCCCGCACCTCCTCCACGGTGATGGGGTAGTCGTGGGTCCACCGGCCCGAGGACAGCTGCTCCGCCACCTCCTCCGCCCGCTCGGGCGGGAGCTTGTCGGACAGGAGATCCCGGACCGTCTCCCGGACCTGCCGCAGGGCCTTCTCCGCGATGTCCGCGAGGATGATGGTCTGGTCTTCCACCTCGTTGAGGTTCTTGGTCTGCAGCACCCGCAGGATGCTGGCCGCGGGGAACTGGCCCAGCTGCGGGTCCACGGGCCCTAGGACCGCGTGGGGGTCCATCACGATCTCGTCCGCGGCCAGGGCGATCAGCGTCCCGCCGGACATGGCGTAGTGCGGGACGAACACCGTCACCTTCCCGGGCCGCTCCCGCAACGCCCGGGCGATCTGCTCCGCGGCCAGCACGAGCCCTCCGGGTGTGTGCAGGATGAGGTCAATGGGCATCTCCGGCGGAGTGAGCCGGATGGCCCGTAGGACCTCCTCGGAGTCATGGATGTCGATGTACCGCATGAGGGGGAAGCCCAAAAGGCTCATGGTCTCCTGCCGGTGGATGAGGGCGATGACGCGGCTGGAGCGCTTGCGCTCCAGCTCCCGCATCAGCCGCATGCGGGCCGCCTCGAGCCACCGGCGTTGAACCACGGGCTGCAGCGCAGATATGATAAAGAACAGCCAGAGTACATCGAGGACGGTCATCGCGCTCACCGAGACTCCCTGCGGGGATTCACGAAGAGGATAGCATGGGGACGCGAGATCCCGAGACCCGTCGGTTGGAGATCCGGCTCGGTGCCCGGGTGGAGACCGCGGACGGGCCTGTGGGGCAGGTCACGCGGGTGGTGGTGAGCCCGCGGGAGCGACGCATCCGGGCCCTCGTGGTCCGAGATCCCCAGGGTCGGGAGGTCCTCGTCCCCGCGGATCGGGTGGCGGACGCCACGGAGGAGGAAGTCCGGCTGGCCCTGCGGCTGTCGGACCTCGATCGGCTGGAGCCGTATCGGGCCGGGGATCACGCGCCCGCGAGCCTTGCGTGGCCCGGCTGGAAAGGGTTGCGCTCGGACGGGGCCCTGTTGCGGCTTCCGGGCTCGTTGCGCCGGATGGAGGGGGTGGAGCGGCGGGTGGAGGCGGAGGCCGAAGCCCGGCCCGACGAGTCCTTCGCCACCATCCGCCGAGGGCAGCGGGTGCTGTGTCACGACGGCCCCATCGGGCAGGTGGACATGGTGCTGGTGGACGCGCAGACCGGGAAGGTCCAGCACCTGGTGATCCGCCGGGGATGGCTGTTTTCCCGGGACGTGGCGGTGCCCGCGGACTGGGTGAGCACCATCACCCCGGACGCGGTGATCCTGGAGGCTTCCCGGGAGGCGGTGGCGCACCTCCCCCTGTACCGTCCGGACGACGAGCTGCGGCGGGACGTGGAGGAGGCCCTGCACCGGGACGAGCTGTTGCGGGTTCTGGGGCTTCCCATCCGCGTGGAGGTGGAGGACGGGGTCGTGCACCTGCTGGGGCACGTGCACAACCGGGCGCTCGCGGCCCGCGCGGAGGAACTGACGCGTTCCGTCCCGGGCGTCCTGGGCGTGGAGAACCGGCTCGTGGTAGACCTCGAGCTCCTCCAGCAGGTCTCCGCGGCGCTGGTGGCCAACCCGAAGGTGCGGCACCTCCCCGTGCACGTGCGGGTTCGGGAAGGCATCGTGGAGCTCACGGGCTCCGCTCCCACCCTGGAGGACGCCCGGGAGGTGGAGCGCACCGTGGCAGCGCTTCCGGGCGTGCGGGCGGTCAGCAACCGCCTCGCCGCACCCGGGATCCCGGAGCGCTGGGCGTGGGTGGTGCAGCCGGAGGTGGGCCAGCCCGTATTCGCCACGGACGTGGAGGTGGGCCGGGTGGAGGCGGTGGTCCTCGATCCCGCGAGCCGCCGGGTGGTGGGGGTGGTGGTGCACGGCGAGTTCCCGGATGCGGGTGCCCCTCCGGACGCCGCGGGTCCGCTGTGGGAGCGGAGCGTGGTGATCCCGCTGGAGCAGGTTGAGCGGGTGACCCTGGGCGGGGTGTTCCTCAACGTGCACGCGGGCGCCGCCGCGGAGAACCCGGACCTGGATCCGGAGCGGTACCCCCCTCCGCCTCCGGACTGGACGCCCCCGTTTCCCTACCGTGAGGGGGACGTGCGGTTGATGCCGGAGCGGACCTAACCCCTTTCCTCCCCGAACACCCGCTGCGGGTCCCGCTCGAGTTCCCGGAGCCGCTGGAGGAGCGCGTCGAAGAGGACGTCGAAGGCCACGGGCGTGCGCTTGCGGCGATGCGGGTTTGCGGCGTTGATGATCTGGTGGTAGACGTAGGGATGCCAGGTGCCCGCCTCCCGCAGTTGGGCCGCCACCGCGTGCACGAGCCGGTCCGCCTCCAGGAGCTTTGTGGCCCGGCTTCTCCGGATCTCGTAGGCGGTGCGGAGGGGGTCCGGGACAAACCCGTCGCACCTTCGCAGGAGCTGCTCGAAGGCGCTGCCCAGTAGCTTCTCGTTCTGCTCGTAGGCGATCCCCAGGGTCACGAAGTACGGGTGCTCCAGGGTGTCCACGATCTCGGGATCGCTCTCGGGAAGCTCCGGCCGGGCCTGGAGGTGCTGGCGGTAGATGGCCAGGGCCACCTGCGCCTTCTCCCGGACGTTGGGCTCCTTCTCGATGTTGAGGTTCATCATGCGCTCCGCCAGGGCGGGGGGCACCACGACCACGGGGAGCTCCCGGAGCCCCAGCTCCTTGGCCGCCAGGAACCGGTGCTGGCCGTCGATGATCAAATACTCCCCCTGGCGGAGGGCTTTGGGCACCGCCACCACCGGCACGAGGAACCCCAGCCGCTCGATGGAGGTCACCAGGCGACGCACGAGTCCCGTGCTGGGCTTGCGCTGGTGGGCGATGACCTCCAGCCGATCCACGGGCACCACGGTGAACAGGAGCTCCTGACCCCGGTGGGGATCCACAAAGGGAAAGGCCTTCGGGGGCGCTACCGCGCCCGACGCCGCCGTCCTCCGCTTGGCCACGGGGCCACCTCCTCGACAAGGTTGGGGGGTGTGGCGTACCGGCATAGGTGCCCCAGGAGCTCCGGATCTCCCAGCTCCGCGAGTCCCTGACAGATCTCCTCCAGGGAGAGCCCCACGTGCGGGCACGAGAACGCGAGGTGATACCACAGGAGCTTTGCCGCGGCGCTCAGGCGCGCGAACCGCTCGTCCTGGAGAAGCCGCGGATCCATGGCCGGACGGTGCTGCCGCACGGGCGGACCTCCGCGGTACACGCGCCGGTGAGGGGCTGTAGGAGGGCGGGTGCGCGACGACGAGGAGGGGATCCGACACCCGTTGCTCGCCGAGGGGCGGCGCACCTCCAGCTTCCACGCGGGCTCCGTTCCGTCAACCCGCTCAGGCGTTCGCCTCATGGCACCACCTCGATCCGTCCCTCCCCCTTCCCCAGGACCTCCCCGACCTCCGCGGCCCGCACGCCCCGGGCCGTGAGGGCATCCCGCAGGGCTGCCATCCGATCCGGGCCGACCGCGAGGAGGAGCCCGCCGCTCGTCTGGGCGTCGCACAGGAGGAGCTGGCAGATCTCCTCGACTTCGGGATGCCACCGCGTGTACCGGGAGGCCGCACGCCGGTTTCGGTGGGTGCCGCCGGGGAAAACGCCCTCCCGGGCGAGATCCCAAGCCTCCTCCAGCACCGGGACCCGGGAGGCGTAGAGGCGCACGTCCACGCCCGAGGCCGCCGCGAGCTCGTGGAGGTGGCCCACGAGTCCGTAGCCGGTCACGTCGGTGCACGCGTGCACACCGACCTCCACCATGGCCTCCGAGGCGGCCCGGTTCAACTCCAGCATCACCCGGGTCGCGGCCTCCGCCGCCTCCGGACTTGCCCGCTCCCGCTTGATCCCCGTGGTGATTACCCCGATCCCCAAGGGCTTGGTGAGGAGGAGCCGGTCCCCGGGCCGGGCGCCGGCGTTCGTGATCACCCGTTCCGGGTGCACGAACCCTGCCGCCGCGTACCCGAACTTGGGTTGCGGGTCGTCCAGGGAGTGCCCGCCCGCCACCACCACCCCCGCCTCCCGCATCTTTTCCGTCCCTCCCCGGACGATCTCCGCCACCACCTCCCGGGGGAGCCGGCCCTGGGGGTAGGCGAGGAGGTTGAGGGCCAGAAACGGCCGGGCGCCCATGGCGTAGAGGTCCGAGAGGCTGTTCGCGGCCGCGATGGCCCCGTAGGCGTACGGGTCGTCCACCACCGGCGTGAACACGTCCATGGTAAGGACGAGGGCCCGTTGGGCATCGAGCCGGTAGACCGCGGCGTCGTCCCGGGCCTCCAGCCCCACCAGGAGGTTGGGGTCCGGGGTCGGCGGGATCCACGCCAGGATCTGTTCCAGGTCCTCCGGACCCAGCTTGGACGCTCAACCCGCGCAGTCCACGAGGCTGGTGAGCCGTACCCTCTCCCGCTCGGTCAAGGACCCCTCCAAAGGGATGAATCCTTCCCCATTATCCCCCGAAATCCCGCGAACGCGCGTGGATCCCCCCTGGTGGAGATGGAATTCCCTCGCGTATAGTGCAGGTAGGGGATGCTGAACGTCCACCAGCTCAAGATCTTCCACACGGTGGCCCGGGCGGGGTCCTTCTCCCGTGCCGCGGAAGCCCTGGGGATCACCCAGCCCTCCGTGAGCATCCAGGTTCGGGACCTGGAGCGCGCGTTGGGGGTAGAGCTCTTTGAGCAGATCGGCAAGCGCACCTTCCTCACGGAGGCGGGGAAGGTCCTGGAGGAGTACGCCTCCCGCATCCTGAGCCTGCTGGAGGAGGCGGAGGAGGCGGTCCGGGAGGTCCGGGGTTCCTCGGGGGGCACCCTGCGGGTGGGCGCGGAGTCCACCGCGGGCACTTACCTGCTCCCCCCCGTCCTCCGGGAGGTGCGGGCCCGGTTCCCGGAGGCCGTGATCACCCTGGAGATCCAGGGGGCACGCCAGATCCAGGAAAGGATCCTCCGCAACGAGCTGGACTGCGGCATCGTGGGCCCCAGCCTCCGCCACGAGGCCCTGGTCTACATCCCCTACCGCATGGACGAGCTGGTTCCCATCGCGGCTCCGGACAGCCCCGCGGCGCGGCGGGGGGGGCTCAGCCCCGCGGAGCTCGCCCGGGAGCGGCTCATCCTCCGGGAGCGGGGGAGCGGTACCCGGGAGGCCACGGAGCAGGCCTTCCGCAACCTGGGCCTCCCCGTCAACCCCGCCATGGAGCTGCCCAGCACGGAAGCGGTGATCCAGGCCGTGGCCGCGAACCTTGGGGTAGGCATCGTCTCCCGGATCGCGGCGGAGGGGGCGATCCGGGCGGGGCAGGTGGTGGTCCTGGAGGTTCCTGACTTCCGTCCCGTGCGTGCCCTGTGGGCGGTCCGGCACGGGGAGAAGCGGCTGACGGCTTTGCTGCGCACCTTCCTCGACCTGCTCACGAGCACGCAGGTGCCGCAGACCTCGGAGGACACTTCCACGAGCGAGGCGGCGGTCTCGTAGATGCCGTTCGAGGTCCTGGAGCACACCGCGGAAGTGGGTCTGCGGGTGGAGGCGGAGAGCCTGGAGGGCGTGTTCCGGGACCTGTGTGCGGGCCTGTTTTCCCTCATCACGGATCCCTCCGCGGTGCGCCCGGAGCGTACGTGGGAGGTGACCGTGGAGGCACCGGACCGGGTGGCCCTGGCTGTGGAGTGGCTCAACGAGCTCCTTTACCTCAACGCCCGGGACGGCATGGTGGCCCACGGGGCGGAGGTCCTGGAGGTGTCCGATGGTCGCCTGCGGGCCCGCCTGCACGGGGAACCTTTCGATCCGAAGCGCCACCCCCGGGGCATCGAGGTGAAGGCCGCCACTTACCACCAGGCCCGGGTCGAGCGGGAGGGGGATCGGTGGGTGGCGGTGGTGTACGTAGACGTGTGAATCCCCGCTCCCATGCCAAAGGCGTCAGGGCCGGGAAGTCCGTAGGATGGAGCGACTGAGCCGTCGGATCTTCCTTGGGCGAGCCGTCGCGGGGCTTGCGGGCGCGTTCCTGGAGAGCCTGTGGCCGGGCGTGGTCCACTCAGCCCCTGCACGGGGGCGGTGGGCGTCGCGGGCGCCTCTCCCCTTTCCCCGGACCGAGGTCAGCGTGGCTGCCCTGGACGGAAAGGTGTACGTGATCGGCGGGTATGCGCTCGGCCGGGTGGACCAGCCCCTGAACCAGGTGTACGATCCGGGCACCGACACCTGGAGCGACCTCACCCCGATGCCCCGGGGCTTGAACCACGTCGCCGTGGTGGGTTTTCAGGGTCGGATCTATGCCTTTGGGGGCTTCGTGGAGCAGAACCGCAGCGCGGTAGAAGACGCCTACGTGTACGACCCGCGGGAAAACCGGTGGGAGCGCATCGCTCCCCTCCCCGGCAAGCGGGGGGCCGCTTCTGCGGCTGCCCTCGGCGGGGTGATCCACGTGGTGGGTGGAAGAGACGTGCAGAGCGTGGGCACCCACGAGGTGTACGATCCTCAGCGGGACCGTTGGGAGGTCCGGGCGCCGTTGCCGGATCCGCGAGACCACATGGGGCTTGTGGTGCTCAGAGGGCGGATCCACGCCATCGGTGGCCGGTTCAACACCTTCGCTCGGAATCTCGCCAGCCACCACGTGTACGATCCATCGCGCGACCGGTGGGAGCGCCTCGCACCTCTTCCCCACCCGCGTAGCGGGGTCGCGGCGGCGGTTTTGAGGGATCGCATCTACGTGTTCGGCGGCGAGGAGGTGGGTCGGGTGTTCGCGGACGCTGACGCCTACGATCCCGAGCAGGACCGGTGGGTTCCCGTGGCCCCCATGCCCACTCCCCGGCATGGCACAGGGGCCGCCGCGGTGGGGGAGTGGATCTACGTCCCCGGCGGTGGCCTCACCGTGGGCGGAAGCCGCCCCTCTGCGGTTCACGAGGCCTTCCGGCCGGATTGAGACCACAGGCGAGCATGTGCTCTTCCAGAACTGAGTAGGGGCCTCCGGGACCCGGTGGTGGGCTGCGGGGGAATTTGACGGCCGGGGCGGTTGGTCCTATCGTACTTTAGGGAAGCGGCGAGGACGGAGCCGGCCCCGCGCCCGCCACGGTCCAGCGAGCCGGGAAGGGTGGAATCCGGCCGGCGGGTGCGGTGCTTCTCCAGCTCCGGAGCCGCGGCCGAGACCGCCTTGTGGTCGAAGGCCGCCGGGAGCGCCCGATACCGCGGATCAAGGGCCGGCGCAGGCGCGCCGGAAGCAGAGTGGCACCGCGGGATGCTCCTCCCGTCTCTGGCAGGCGCGGAGGATTTTTCATTTTGGTAGGGAGGATGCCATGGAGGATCTGCTGCTGATTCCGGGACCCACCCCGGTTCCGCCGTCCGTGCGGGAGGCCTCCGCCCGCCCCATGGTGAACCACCGGAGCCCGGCCTTCGCCCGCATCCTGCAGGAGGTGCTGGAGGGGATGCGGTGGGTGTACCGTACGCGTGCCCCGGTGCTCCCGTACGCCTCCTCCGGGACCGGGGTTCTGGAGGCCGCGGTGGTGAACACCCTCTCCCCCGGGGACCCCGTGCTGGCCCTGGTGTGCGGGGCCTTCGGCGAACGGTTCGCGCGGATCGCGGAGATCTACGGAGCCCACGTCACCCGGGTCGAGGTGGAGTGGGGGAGCGCGGTTCCGCCGGAGATGGTGGCGGAGCAGCTGCGCCGCCGCCCGGATGTCCGGGCGGTGCTGGTGACCCACAACGAGACCTCCACGGGCATCGCCAACGACCTCGAGGCCATCGCGCGGGCGCGGGGTGACCACCCGGCGCTCCTGCTGGTAGACGCGGTCTCCTCCCTGGGCGCCATGCCTCTGGAGATGGACGCATGGGGTCTGGATGTGGTGGTGACCGCCTCTCAGAAGGCCCTGATGTGTCCCCCGGGGGTGGCCTTCGTGGCCGCGAATGGGCGGGCCTGGGAGGCCCACCGGACGGCCCGCATGCCCCGCTTCTACTGGGACTTCACCCTGCTCCGGGCTTCTCTCGAGCGGGAGATCCCGGAGACGCCCTTCACCCCCGCCATCTCCGTTTTCTACGCCCTTCAGGAGGGGCTGCGGTTGCTGCGGGAAGAAGGGTTGGAGGCCAGCTTCGCCCGCCACCGCCGGCTCGCCCGGGCGGTGCGGGCCGGGGTTGAGGCGCTGGGGCTTCGCCCCGTGGCGGATCCTGCCCACGCCAGCAGCGCGGTCACCGCGGTGTGGGTTCCGGAGGGCGTGAGCGCCCGGGCCCTGGTGGATGCCGTGTACGAGCGCCACCGCATCGTGCTCGCAGGAGGCCAAGGGAAACTCAGCGGCAGGATCTTCCGGATCGGGCACCTCGGCTACGTACGGCCGGAGGACGTCCTCCGTTGCATGGAAGCTCTGGAGGACGTGCTCGCCCTCCTCGGCGTGCCCCTTGAGCGGGGCTCGGGCGTGCAGGCCGCGGAGGAGGCCCTGCAGGAGGTGGCGGTCTAGCCGTGGAGGCGCGGCCAAAGATCCTGGTGGCGGACGGCCTCAGCGAGGCGGGGTTGCGCAGGCTGCGGGAGGCCGCGGAGGTCGAAGTGTACCGGGGCCTGGACGAGGCGGCCCTCAGGGATCGCATTCGGGGCGTGGACGCCCTCATCGTGCGCAGCGCCACCCGGGTCACCGCCTCCATCTTCCAGGCCGCGGACCGGTTGCGGGTGGTGGCGCGGGCCGGGGTCGGGACCGACAACGTGGACGTGGAGGCCGCCACCCGGGCGGGTGTTCTGGTGCTCAACACCCCGGAGGCCAGCGTGCGGGCCACCGCGGAGCATACCCTGGCCCTCCTCCTGGCCCTGTGCCGGAACATCCCCCAGGCCAACGCGGCGCTCCGGGAAGGGGAGTGGGCGCGGGAGCGGTTCGTGGGCACGGAGCTGTACGGGAAGACCCTGGGCATCGTGGGGCTTGGCCGGATCGGGAGCGAGGTGGCCAGGCGGGCGCAGGCCTTCGGCATGCGCGTCATCGCCCACGACCCCTATCTCAGCGACGAACGGGCAGCTCAGCTGGGCGTGACCCTGGTCCCGTTCGAGGTCCTGTTGCGGGAGGCCGACCTCATCACCCTGCACGTCCCCCTCAACCCGCAGACCCGCGGGATGCTGAACGCGGAGGCCCTTCGGAAGACAAAGCGGGGGGTGCGGATCGTGAACTGCGCCCGGGGCGGGCTCGTGGACGAGGAGGCCCTGCTGGGCGCCCTCGAGGAAGGGCACGTGGCGGGAGCGGCCCTGGACGTCTTCGAGACGGAGCCGCCTCGCGATCTGCGCCTGGTGCGCCACCCCCGGGTGGTGGCAACCCCCCACCTGGGAGCCTCCACCCGGGAAGCCCAGGAGGCCATCGGGTTGGAGGTGGCGGAGCAGGTGCTGGAGGCCCTGGCGGGTCGGCTGCCCCGGGGCGCGGTGAACGTGGCCGCGTACCGCACGGAATCCTGGGAGCGCGTCGCCCCGCACCTGGAGTTGGCTCGCATCCTCGGAGCCCTCAGCCGTCAACTCGCCCGGGGTCGGATCCGCTCCGTGGAGGTGCGACTGGAGGGGGAGCTGAGCCGCGTGGAGGGACAGCTCCTCAGCGCCTCCTTCCTGGTGGGGCTGCTGGAAGGGGTGGTGGAGCGTACCGTGAACCTGGTGAACGCCCACGTGGTGGCCACGGAGCGGGGGCTACGGGTGGTGGAGGTGCGGCAGGAACAGGCGGAGGACTTCAGCAGCCTCATGCTGGCCACCACGCACACGGACGAGGGCACCTGGGTGCTGGGCGGGACCCTGTTCGGCCGGCGGGAGCCCCGGATCGTGCGCATCAACGAGCACACCATCGATCTCGCGCCGGCCACCCACATGCTCTTCGTGTGGAACCTGGACCGGCCGGGCATGATCGGTAAGGTGGGCACCATCCTGGGCCGGCACGCGGTGAACATCGCGGGGATGTACCTGGGCCGGGCCGCGCCGGGCGGGGTGGCGGTGATGGTACTCACCACGGACCAGCCCACGCCCCCAGAGGCCGTAGAGGAGATCCGGCGGGTGGATGGGATCTACGGCGTCCAGCCCGTGCAGCTGTAGGGGAGCCCCATGATTGACCTCAGGAAGCTGCGGGAGGATCCGGAGTTCTTCCGCTGGGCGCTGCGGCACAAGAACCGTGACCCCGGCCTTGTGGATCGGGTGCTGGAGCTGGACCGCGCCTGGCGCGCCGCCCAGCATCGGGTAGACGAGCTGCGGGCCCAGCAGAACCGCCTGAGCGAGGAGGTTCCGCGTCTGGGGGAGGCGGAAAGGCAGCGCCGCATCCAGCAGCTGCGGGAGCTCGCGGCGTCCATCCGGGCGGCGGAGCAGGAGGCCAGGACGCGGCGGGAGGAGCTGGACCGGCTCCTCCTGCAGCTCCCCAATCCCCCTCACCCCTCGGTCCCCGCGGGCGCGGACGAGCGCGACAACGTGCCGGTCCGGTACTGGGGCGAGAAGCCCCAGTTCGATTTCCCGCCCAGGGACCACATCGAGCTCGGCCTCGCGCTTGGAATCCTGGACTTCGAGCGGGCCAGCGCCACGAGCGGCACCCGCTTCTACTTCCTCCGGGGCGACGGGGTACGGCTGCAGCTGGCCCTCACCCACTTCGCCATGGACTTCCTCGTCTCGGAGGGGTTCGTGCCCGTCTACCCGCCCACGCTGGTGCGCTCCAGAGTGGTGCTGGGCGCCATGGGGGGAGCGGAGCTCGACGAGCAGATGGTCTACCGGGTGGCCCAGGACGACCTGTGCCTCATCGGGACCTCGGAGCATCCCCTCGTGGCCATGCACATGGACGAGGTGCTGGATGCCGGGCGGCTTCCCCTGCGGTATGTCGGACTCTCCACCTGCTACCGCCGGGAGGCGGGCACCTACGGCCGGGAGAGCCGGGGGCTGTATCGGGTGCATCAGTTCGAGAAGGTGGAGATGGTCTCCTTCGCGCACCCCGACCGGTCCTGGGAGGAGCACGAGTACCTGGTGAGCCTGGAGGAGCGCTTGGTGCAGCGGCTCGGTCTGCATTACCGGGTGGTCCTCATCTGCGGCGGGGACCTGGGGGATCCCGCGGCGAAGAAGTACGACCTGGAGGTCTGGATGCCGGGCCGCGGGGACTACGGGGAGACCCACTCCTGCAGCAACTGCACGGACTTCCAGGCCCGCAGGCTCGGTATCCGGTTCCGGGAGGGAGGTCGCACGGACTACGTCCACACCTTAAACGGCACCGCCCTCGCCATGACCCGCACCCTCCTCGCTCTCCTGGAGAACTACCAGCAACCGGACGGGAGCGTGCGGATCCCACAGGCCCTGGTGCCCTACACCGGGTTTGAGGTCCTGCGCCCGGTGCGCTGAAGACCGTATGGGTGGGGAGGGAGGATTCGAGGAACTCCTGGCCCGCGGAGAGCGGCTCCTGGAGGCGGGAGCGCTCCGGGAGGCGGAGGCGGCCCTTCGGGAGGCGGTGGCGCAGGAGCCCCGCTCCGCCCGGGCGCACAGCAAGCTAGGAGCCGCGCTCGCGCAGCAGGGAAGGTACGAGGAGGCCGTGGCGGCCTTTCACCGCGCCGTGGAGCTGGATCCCCGCTACGCGCCCGCCTACACCAACCTGGGGGCCGTCTACCACGAGCAGGGGCGCCTGGAGGAGGCCCTCCAGGCCTACCGGAAGGCCCTGGAACTGGACCCCGAGTACTGGGTGACCCACCAGAACCTCGCGGCCCTCTATAAGCGACTCGGGGATTACGGGGCGTTTTTGCGGCACATGAAGCAGGCCACCCGCCTCATGGCCCGCACCCAGAGCCCCGAAGGCCGGGCGGGTTGCCTTCCCGTGGTCCTCCTGGTCGTACTGGCCTTTCTGGGCCGACGGGCCACGGGCTAGTCCACGCCCGACGCATTGTCCAGGAATACCTCCAGCGGCACGGTGGGATGGTTACCTGAATTCCTGTTGTTGCCCGGGAGGGAGTGTGGAGACCAGCTCGGGCGTAGGCTCAAAGCGGCGGCGCCAGCTGCGTAGTCCCAGCACCACCGCTCCTCCCAGCCCAACGCCCTCCACAACCCAGGAGAACATCCACCCTGCCCCCCCCTCCGGTGTGAGCACCGCCAAACCGGTGACGGCCACCAGTAAGCGCTCCACCGGCCCCAAGGGAGCGAACCAGTAGCCCACCAGGGCTACCGCCAGAAGGTAGGCACCCAGCGCGGCCGTGACGAACGCCGTCCCTACCCGCAAGGGATCCGCTTTCCCGATCAGGGCGGGGTCCAGGGCGAACAGGAAGGGCACTATGTACGATACCGCTGCAAGACGCATACCTGCCCACCCCGCCTGCCAGAAGTTGCAGCCTCCGATTGTGGCCGCGGTATACGTGGCCAGACACACGGGCGGAGTGATCATGGAGAGCATCCCGAAGTAAAAGACGAACAGGTGGGCAGCCAAAGGGGGCACTCCCAGCTGTACGAGGGCGGGCGCTACCAGGGTAGCCAAGAGCACGTACACCGCCACCGTAGGCATACCCATGCCCAGCAGCATGGCTGCTGCGGCGGTGAGCAGCAGGAGCAAAGGCAAGTTGCGGCCTGCTACCTCCGTAAGCAGTAAGGCCAGTCGGAAGCCTAGACCCGTGTACTGCAGCACCCCGATGACGATTCCCGCCACCGCGGTAACCGCCACCAAGCCCAGTAAGGAGCGCCCCGTCTGCTCGAGCACACCCAGGACGCTCCAGCCCCGCACTCTCAGGACTACGGCCACCAGGGCGGCCAGCGCCGCAGCCACCACACCCACATGCTCCGCCTGCCACTTCAGCCCGTACAGGCCGAACACCACCGCCCCCAATGCCACTCCGAAGACGCTGCCCTGTGGGAGGACCTCTCGCAGCCGCGGGAGCTGGTCAGGAGGAAGACCTCGTAACCCGCGCTTCGCGGCCTCCAGGTCTACCTGGAAAAACAGGCACACGTAGTACAGCAGTGCAGGCAGAAGGGCCGCGGCCGCCACCTCCGCGTACCGGATGCCCAGGAACTCCGCCATGAGGAAGGCCGCAGCCCCCATCACCGGCGGCATGATCTGTCCGCCCGTGGAAGCTACCGCCTCCACCGCGGCGGCCACGGGAGGGGGATAGCCTGCCCGCTTCATTAGGGGGATGGTGATGGGGCCGTCCACGGCTACGTTGGCCACCGCACTTCCCGAGATGTTGCCGAACAAGGACGACGCCACCACAGCCATCTTCGCGGGTCCACCCCGGAAACGTCCCACCGTCGCCAGAGCGAAGTCTCCCAGGAAAGCCGCACCGCCCGTAGCCGCCAGGACCTGTCCCATGAGGACGAAGCTCAGCACCACCGTGGATGCCACTCCGAGCGGAGTGCCGAGGACTCCGTTGAGGTCCAGGTAGAGGTAGGTAAACAAACGCTCCCACCGGGCGGGCGTGCCCGCCAGAGGCTCCGGGAACAGGTCTGCAAACCGGCCGTACAATACGAACGCGAGCCCCAAGAGGGCCACCGATGGGCCCGCTAGACGGCGGGTGGCCTCCAGGAAGAGGAGCACCGCCACCCCGCCCAGTGCCCATCTTTCTGGGCTGAGCACCGCTAGGCGGTCTGCGATGAGGGGAAAGTAAACGGCCACGTAACCGCCTACGGCAAGGCCAGCAGCGAAGAGAAGCCAGTCGTACCAGGGAATACGTCCGGCCTGGGAGGGGGAAGCCGGGACTCCCAGAAAGGTAGCACCCAGACTGAGAGCCAGCACAAGGCCCATGTACTGCTCGCGGAACACGGCCACCTTAAAGTAGGAGGGAACCTGAAAGATGAACAGTACACCTGCTACCGGGATGGCCACCAGGATCGCCCGTTGGACCCGACGGCTGACCCCTTGAAGTCGACGGACCGGTCCGAGTTCTCCTTCACCCATTTGGTCTCTACCTGTGCGCAGACGTGTTCCTAGCGGGCTGCCCCTTGGAGGTTTTGTTATTCAGTAAGCCGGAAAACCCGCAAGGCGTTCTCTCCAAGAATTGCCCGTTTCTCTTCCTCCGTGAAGCACCGAAGGTCCCAAATCCGCCAGGGAGGGTCAAAATCCCAGTGCGGGTAATCAGAGGAGTATAGAAGCCGGCTGGGGCCTCCAATCCGATCAACTACCCATCGCAGGGCTGCCTCGTCTTCGAACATCTCTAAAGGCTGCGTGCTGTAGTAAAATTCTGCCATATACTGACTAGGCAGCTTCCTGAGCAGGGGAGCCTCGGAGACCCGCATGAGATACTCGCTGTCCAGCCGGTACCGGAGAAAAACGAGGTATGTAAGACCGCATTCCAAAAAGATCCAACGGAGACCGGGGAAGCGCTCGGGGAGGCCATTGACGAGTATGTTCGTCATATGAATCATGTTGTAAAAGGGGAATCCGAGCGCATGCACCCCAAGAAAACGGTTAAGTTGCTCAAAAGCCCGTTCCTGCCAGTACGCCACCGGATGGAGAGCAACGGGAAGCCCTCGCTCCTCGATGGCCCGCAGCACCTTTAGGAAATGTCGCTGCATAAGGGGTGTGTAGCGCACCCCGGTAATCATGACGCCTACAATTCCCTTTCGCCCGGCAAATTCTTCGACAATTTGAAGACTTTCTTCCGGGTCTCCTACAGGAAGGTAGAGCATACTGCGGATTCCGTATCGGTAACCATCGGGAAGAATTCGCTCTGTCATCCAACGTGCATACGCACGGGCTACCGCGACCTCTACCTCTGTGGAGGGATGGACACCTAGGGTAAGCATCGCTGTCGGGAACAAAATGCAGTAGTGGATCCCCAGCTTCCGGTTGGCCCACACCACCTTCCGCACAAGGGGTGTCTCTGCATCAACGCCGGGCTCTGTCGGAACATCCCGCTTGATCCGGCCCCCTAACCGTCGTACGCCCACTTGCCCCGGCAGCACCTGATCCAGACTCCCTGGCTCTTGAATGACCCTACGCAGAAGTGGCCTATCCACGTATGAGGCAATTTCCTGCCAGGACTCCTGCTCGAAATGATGCGCATCTACATCCACAACGGTGAGCCGGTGCAACTGGCGGGCTTGAACCTCGCGTTCCGCGTTGTCAAGCAGGGAAGCCTCTGAGACTCGTGGTGCGGTTCGAATTTTACCCATATCCTCATGCACCTCAATACACACCATACTGGCGGAATAGACCAAGTTCAAAAATATCTATATCTGCATATTTAAGCAATTCGTTGGCAACGATAAGACAATCGGTGGCGGTGAAGGAGGCGGTAAGTGGCAGGGGCGGGGGAACCTCATGGTCTTCAGCCCTATGCGCTACGGCAGAAAGGTACAGACGCATGGCATAGGCAAAAATTTGTTGAGCAAATTCTACCTCCCACGAGTCAAAAACCTCCTTGGATTCCCATGCGCGACAGAGCTCCTGAAGCTGTGCGAGAAGGCGGGGGAGGTGCTCCTCTTTCATTGCCGTTATTCCGGGGTTACACGGATATACACAACGCCATTCTCTACCCAGCATGGGTACTGGCGCAAGCGAAGGCGAGGATCTGCGATGCACTTTCCAGACGAAAGATCGAACTCAAGGCCATGCCAGGGACAAGCCAGGTGCCAGCGGCCTGGCACAACGCGCTGCTCTATGACGAGGCCTTCTGGATCCACCACTTCCTCTACCCATTCCACAACTTCTCCCTGGCATACCGGGCCGCCCATGTGAGGACAGACGTTCTCATAAGCCCGTACGGACTCGCCTATTCGGTATACCCCGATCCGCTGGCCGCCAATTTGGACCAGGAGGGCTCTTTGTAGAGGAAGGTCTTCCAGAGGACCCACGATGTAGTCCTCTTGGTGGCTCACGACCTCTTCCCTCCCGGCTCCTGGTTTATCGGGCAACTTCTTGGAGCAGGCGGGCCTGCGCCTGCTCCATCTGTGGGGTCCATGCCCCCTTTTCCCGGTACAGGCGGATGGCGCCTGGATGATAGGGGATTGTGACCCCGGGATCCACGTAGCGCCGCGTGGCCCACTCCTCGAAGGAGGAGTGCAAGGGCCACAGCCTGCGGTTCTGCTCCCACAGGGTTCTGGTTACTCGGTACGCCACTTCTTCCGGTAGATCCTTGTGGGTGACGAGATAGATATCCTTAGCGACCACCCAGGTGTCCTGAGTGATTTCGGGAGAGCGGCCGGCCCTGAGCAGGGCAAGGTAGTACCCTGAAATCCGCTCCTGAAGGCGCCTGCGGGCTGGTTCGTCGGAACAGGCGGAGAGGCCGCGAAGGCCGATGGCAGCGTGAATCTCCAAGGAGCGAGCGCTCCCAAGTGCGTAGGGAGCGGCCTCTGCTCTTCCCTGCAGCAGGGCATCCAATCCTTCATTGGAGGTAGAAACAGGAACGACTTGAACGTCCTCCCAGCTTAGACCGCAGGTGGTCAAAAGGGCATACTGATCCAGCCAGACGGCGAAGTGTGCAGAGTAAACGCCTGTTACACGTCTCCCACGAAGATCTGCAATGGTCCTGAAGGGGCTATCTCGGCGAACGCCCTCCACGACGTAAATCGGTCCACCCCGCACCACCAGTCGCAGGTGCGGAGAACTCTGATAGGGGTTCCTTCCGCCGATCTTGAGGCGGTCTGGACCCCGGTAGGCCATGGCTAAATCCACAGCGTTGACCACACCCAGCTGGAGCTCCCCGGAATTTAGAAGAGGAAGGAAGGTGCTGCTTCCACTATAGGGCTGCACCACCGCCCGAACCCCCGCATAGTCAGAGAGCACCCGGGCGATCCCACTCCCGATGGCGTAGAAGAGGGTACCTGGTGGATTGGTTCCGATGGTGAGAGTCACTGGACTTCTTGGCGCTCCGAGAGCTAAGGGAGTTTCGGGAAGCGTCAGGGATACAACGAACATTATAAATATGCCCACACCCCGAACCATTGCGGACTCCCCCTTTTTCTGTCTTCTTGACAAATGTATATACAATCACACAGGTTCCGTCAAGTCAAGAGGGAGCAGAGGAAGTGGACTTGTCCCGGTTTCGTGGACGGCCTCGGAGAGGAGTCCACGATGCCGAGAAGCAGGCCCCCTTGCCCTGGGGAGGAGGCGGTCCGGCTGGTCCGGAGATGGGAAGGATGCCCTAAAAGCGTAGGAGCAAACGGAAGTGCTGGAAATTGGACTCCGCCGTGCTTACTCTCCGCCCAACTCCGTGCGCACCCGGATCAGGTGCATGAGGTCGCTGCGGGTCACCAGTCCCACCAGCTCCCCGCCCTCGTCCAGCACCAGGAGGCGTCCCACCCCGTCCTGCAGCATGCGGGCCAGGGCCTCGTAGGCGCTGAGATCCGGTCGCACCGCCTTCGCCTGCGCGATGGGCGTCATGACCTCCCGCACCCGGGCGGTGCGCCACCGCTCCCGGGGCACCCGTCGGAGATCGTGGAGGGTGAGGATGCCCACGAGCCGGTCTCCGTACACCACCGGGTATCCGCCGTGCTTGTGGGGGAGAAAGTAGTCGTGTACCGCCTCCTCCAGGGTGAGCTCCGCGGGCATCACCCGCACCTCCCGGGTCATGATGTCCGCCACCCGGATCCCGCCCAGGATCCTCCGCAGGACCGCCTGCTGGTAGGAGGCGGAGGCCGCCTGCTCCAGGAACCACCCGATGAGGATGAGCCACAGCCCGTTGAGCACGCGGCCCGTGAACACGCCCACCACGCCGAGGAGGATGAAGGCACCCGCGGTGACCTGCCCCAGAAGGGTGACGATCCTCGTGGCCCGTTCGTATCCGTAGAAGGCCCACAGGACCGCCCGCAGCACCCGCCCCCCGTCCAGGGGAAAGGCGGGGAGCATGTTGAAGGCCGCAAGCAGGAGGTTGGCCCACGCCAGGTACCCCATGAGGGCGGTGGCGGGCACGGGCTCCCCGCGGGGGGTGAGCGCCCAGAAGATCCCAGCGAGGCCGAGGGAGGTGACGGGTCCCGCGATGGCCACCGAGAACTCGTGCGTGGGCCGCTCCGGTTCCCGGGCGATGTGGGCCACTCCTCCGAAGAGGAAGAGGGTGATGCTGCGGGTGGGGATCTGATAGAGACGGGCCACGAGGGCATGTCCCAGTTCGTGCACCAGCACGGAGGTGAAGAGCAGCACCGCACCCACCACCCCCATGGTCCAGTACGTCTCGGGCGGTTGCCCCGGGATCTGCTCCGGGAACACCCCGCGGGCCAGGGAGAAGGAGAGGGCCCAGAGGGCCACGAACCAGGTGTAATGCACCTGAACGGTGATCCCCAGGATCTTCCCGAGCCGAATGGATCCGCCCACCCGGGCCTCCGGCCCTATGGTACGATAGAAAGCCGACGCGGGTCCGTCCCGGGGGAATTCTCCCGGGGCATTCCGCGTTCTCTGCCGTAGAACCACGCACAGGAGGGTACGCGCATGGCCGCAAAGCCGGTGGAGGTCACGGAGGCGACCTTCGAGCAGGAAGTGCTGCAGTCCGAGATCCCCGTGGTGGTGGACTTCTGGGCGGTGTGGTGCGGGCCCTGCCGCATGATCGCGCCCATCGTGGAGGAACTCGCGGCGGAGTACGAGGGCCGCATCAAGTTCGTGAAGGTGGATGTGGACCGCAACCCGAATCTGGCCGTCCGGTACAACGTGATGTCCATCCCCACCCTGGGTGTCTTCCGGGGCGGGGAGATGGTCGGCCGGCTCATCGGCTACATGCCCAAGGCGGAGCTCCGCCGGCGCATCGAGGCCGCGGTGGGGGCCGCGGTGTAGGCCCCTACTGGCCCGCGCGGCCGCGGGCGGCCAGCTCCTGGACGTGCTCGTGGATCCGGAAGATCACCACGAGCACCTCCAGGAGGACGCGGGTATAGGTCACCGCCACGAGAAACCCGAGAAGGGCGAGCACGAGGCTCAACAACCCGGCGCCGCCGCCCCGGGCCAGGCCTGCCAGAAGGAAGAGCAGGCTCCAGATGCCCGTGAGGACCACGGTGAGGATGTAGAGGACCCGGACGAGCCGGGTGGTGACGAGGGAGGTGAACGAGAAATCGAAGAGGGCCTCGAAGAACCCCCGGGGTTCCGTGTGCATTGCTCTGCCTCCTCGGCTGAGGTCTGGGCTTACGTCGCCTGAGCGCTGAGCCAACGCTCCGCCTCGATGGCCGCCTGGCATCCGTAACCCGCGGCCGTCACCGCCTGCCGGTAGGTCCGGTCGTGCACGTCCCCCGCGGCGAACACCCCCTCCACGCTGGTCATCATGCCCTGCTTGAGCACGATGTAGCCCGCCTCATCCAGCTCCAGCTGGTCCCGGAACAGCTCCGTGTTCGGGATGTGGCCGATGGCCACGAAGACCCCCTCCACCTCCACCACCCGTGTCTCGCCCGTCTGCACGTGGCGCAGACGAACGCCGGTCACGCGGCCGTCCTTCCCCAGGATCTCCTCCACCACGTGGTTCCAGACGAAGGAGATCTTCGGGTTGCGGAAGGCCCGGTCCTGCAGGATCTTGCTGGCCCGGAGCTCCGCCCGGCGGTGCACCACGGTGACGGAGCTTGCCAGGTTCGCTAGGTACAGGGCCTCCTCCATGGCCGTGTCCCCACCGCCCACCACCAGCACGGGCTTGCCGCGGAAGAAGTAGCCGTCGCAGGTGGCACAGGTGGAAACTCCGTAGCCCAGGTACTCCTGCTCGGAAGGCAATCCCAACATCCGGGGCCGGGCGCCCGTGGCCACGATGACCGCCCGGGCCTCGTACGTCTCCCCGTTCCCCACGGTGACGCGGAAGGGTCGCCGGGAGAAGTCCACGGCCACCGCGTCGTCCGGGACGAACTCCGCACCCACCCGCTCCGCCTGCTGGCGCATCCGCTGCATGAGCTCCGGCCCCAGGATGGGATCCGCGAAGCCCGGGAAGTTCTCCACCTCCGTGGTGAGCATGAGTTGTCCCCCCGGGGCGCTCCCCTCGATCACGAGCGGCTTGAGGTTCGCGCGGGCCGTGTAGATGGCTGCGGTGAGCCCCGCAGGCCCGCTCCCCAGGATGATTACGTTCCGCATGGGGTCCTCCTCGTCGCGGTTTGTTCACCCGCCGGAAACGCCGGGCCGGACCCGGCGATTCCCACTGGCAGGAATTTTGCTTTCCCCGACGGATTCCTGGCAAGGGATGGCAGAGGAGTTCCGGAAGGACGTGGACTACTACGAGGTGCTGCAGGTGCACCCGCGGGCCCACCCGCTGGTGATCCAGAAGGTGTACCACGTGCTCATGCGGGACCTGCGGCACCATCCGGACCTGGGCGGGGACGTGCGGACGGCCCAGCTCATCAACGAAGCCTACCGGGTGCTCTCGGACCCCGTCCGACGGGCGGCCTACGACCGGTTCCGGGCGGAGGCGGGGATCCGCACGGAGCTGCCGGGTCAAGGTCAGACGGTCACGACCACCGTGGAGACCCCCGCGGTTCACGCGGAGCTGCTCGCGGAGCTCACGGATGCCCTCCGAACCCTGAGCGCCTGGCCGCCGCGGAAAACCCCTCCCCCCTTCTGCCGGACCCAGGTGGGGGTGGTGGAGGTGGGCCCCCTCATCCAGGGCTACCGGTTCCGGTTCACAGGCGCCGTGCGCACGGAGGATCGGGTCTGGGAAGGACTGGAGCTCCGCACCTACAGCCAGCCGGACCGCGGGCTGTGGCTCCTGCTGGTCTGTTCGGGGGGCGTGGTGGGAGGCGGGATGCTCTCCGGCCCCCGGCAGGCCGTCTCGGAGGAGGGCCTGCTCACCACCCTCCTCAACGAGGTCACGGGGGGATCCGTGGACCCCAAGGAGGTGTCCCGGCTTCTCCAGGCGGTGGAGTACCTGGATCAGGGGGAACGCCGCCGCCGGACCCGGGCCTTCGGGTTGTGGCTGATATCGGTCACCCGGACCCCGGACCACACCACCCTCACCCTCGTGCCCTATCCCCTCTAGCGCGGTTGCGGCACCGAAGTTGCAAGCCCTTAGGCCGGAGCCAACCGGCCCGGGAGGTGTGCATGCTGCGCGTGTTGCAATCCGCGGCCGCTGCCATGACCGCGGAGCAGGTGCGGACGGACCTGATCGCTCACAACCTCGCCAACGCGCAAACCTCTGGCTTCCACCGGCTGGTGGTGGCTGTGCGGCCCGGACAGGAGGCGGTCCTCCACCGCCGGGACACGGGCATCGGGCTCGGTTCCCTCGCCGGAGCGCCGCCAGCGCCGCAGGCCGCGGTGGATCCGCGGCCCGGAGTGCTGGTGCCCACGGGGGATCCCCGGGACCTCGCGGTGGAGGGAGACGGGTTCGTGGTGCTCGAAGGCGGCCGACTGGCGAGCAGTGGCCGGCTCGGGGTGGACACGGAGGGCTACCTCACCCTTCGGGGGATCCGGGTGGAGGGGCGGGAAGGGCCCATCCGGGTGGGAAGCGCGGCCTTTACGGTGCGGTCCGACGGAGCCGTGGCGGTGGAGGGCCGGGTGGTGGGCCGGTTGCGGGTGGTCCGCACCGCCTCCCTCTCCCCGGCCGGATCCTCGCTGTACCAGGCGCCGCCCGCATCCCTGCAGGAGGTCTCGAGCGCGGTGCGCACGGCCTTCCAGGAGCAGCCCGCGATGAATCCTGTCCAGGAGCTCGTGCAGCTCCTCGCGGGCCTGCGGGCGTACGAGGCCGCGGCGAAGTGCGTGCAGGTGGCGGACGAGACCATGGGCCGGTTATCGGAAGTCCTGCGCCTATAGGGAGGTGATGTCACATGATCCGCGCGCTGTGGACCTCCGCGACGGGGATGATGGCCAAGCAGGCGGAGATCGACGTGATCGCCCACAACCTCGCCAACGTGAGCACTCCGGGCTTCAAGAAGGCCCGGGCGGAGTTCCAGGACCTCATGTCCCTGGGCTTCCGGGCCGCGGGAGCCCCCGCGGATAACGCCGCGGTGGTGCCCACCGCGGCCCAGGTGGGGCTCGGAACCCGCGTTTCCGCGGTGCAGCGGCTGTTCGCCCAGGGTGACTTCCAGTACACGGGAAACCCCCTCGACCTCGCCATCGAGGGCGATGGGTTCTTCCAGGTTCGGCTCCCCGATGGCACCCTCGCCTACACCCGGGATGGCACGTTCAAGCTGGACGCGGAGGGGAGGCTCGTCACCAGCGACGGCCTGCTCCTCGAGCCCAACCTCACCATCCCCCCGGGCGCCTCCAAGATCACCATCAGCGCAAACGGCATCGTCTCCGCGGTGCTGCCCGGTGAATCCGCACCCACGGAGATCGGCCGGATCGAGATGGCGCGGTTTGCAAATCCCGCGGGGCTTGAGGCCATCGGCCGCAACCTCTTCGTCCCCACGCCCGCGAGCGGGGATCCCATTACGGGCCAGCCCGGCGCGGAGGGGATGGGGACCCTGGCCCAGGGGTTTCTGGAGTCCAGCAACGTGCAGGTGGTGGAGGAGATGGTGCGGATGATCGCGGCCCAGCGGGCGTATGAGGCCATCAGCAAGGTCGTGAGCACCGCGGACGAGATGATGGCCCAAGCCAACAACATGCGGAGGTAGCCGTGAAGCCCCTCGCCCTTGCAGGTCTCCTCCTGGCCCTGGCCACACCTCCGGCCACCGTCACGGTGCGGTTGCGGGGAAGCGCCGTGGTGGAAAGCCCGGAGGTCACCCTGGGAGAACTCGCCGCCCTCTCGGGCCCGGAGCGCATGGTGCGGGCTCTGGAGCGGATGGTGGTGCGCACAGACCTCCGGCCCGGACAACTCCTGCGGATCTCCGCCCGCGAGATCCTGGACGCCCTCGCGCAGGCGGGGTTTGACACCACCCGCCTCCGCCTCACGGGGGCCCGGGAGGTGGTGGTGCGACGCACGGACCGGTCCGCCGCGGTGCGTCGGGGGAGCGCGGTGCGGGTGGTGGCCGCGGTGGGCCTCGTTCGGGTAAGCGCGCCCGGCGTGGCCCTGGAGAGCGGGGACCTGGGACAGGTGATCCGGGTTCGGGTGATTCCCACGCGGAAGGAGGTGGCGGCCCGTGTGGTGCAGGCGGAGCAGGTGGCGGTGGTGTTCTGAGATCGCATGCCTCGTGGCGCTGCTGGCCGCACCCGCCTCCGCGCGCTCCCTGTGGCCTTCGGACAGCCCCTCTCTCTTCACGGACCCGCGGGCCGGAGCGGTGGGGGATCTCGTGACCGTGGTGGTGACGGAGGGCATCTCCGTCCAGACCCAGAGCCGCACCAACACCTCCCGGTCCGTCTCCCTGGATCTGGGCGGCGGGAGCGGGGCGTTGAGCCTCTTTCCCGCGGCGGGGTTCGAATCCGGGCAAGGCGCGAGCAGCAGCCGGGCGGTGGGGAGCACCGTGGGCGTGCAGGCCCGGATCACCCTGCGGGTGGTGGAGGTGCTGCCCCAGGGCGTGCTGCGGCTCGCGGGAGAGCGGGAACTTCTGCTGCGGGATGAGCCATATCGGTTGCGGATCACGGGGTTCGTGCGGCGGGTGGACATCCAGGGCGACAACACCGTCCCTTCAGACCGGCTCTCGGACGTGCGCATCGTGCTGGAAGGGCCGCGGCGTCCCTTTTCGGGCAACAACCCGCTGCAGTGGGTCCTCGACGGGTTCGGGGCACTCCTGCGGTTCCTGTTCAGCTGGCTGGAGTAGGAGGGGTCTATGCGGCGCGGTTGGATTTTGCTGTGCGCGCTCCTCGGGGCGGTGGCCCTGGGCGTTCCGGGGGCCGGGCAGGAGCCGGAGGTGCGCATCAAGGACATCGCGCGGCTGAGCGGAGTGCGCGCCAACCAGCTCTTCGGCTACGGGCTGGTGGTGGGGCTCGCGGGCACCGGGGACACGAGCGGGGCCTTTTTCACCGTGCAGTCCGTGGCCAACATGCTGAACCGGCTCGGCATCGTGGTCCCACCCTCCCGGCTGCGGGTGCGGAACGTGGCCGCGGTCATGGCCACCGCGGAGCTGCCCCCCTTCGCCCGGGAGGGAGACCGCCTGGACGTCACCCTCTCCTCCATCGGGGACGCCCGCAGTCTCGTGGGCGGGGTGCTGCTGCAGACGCCTCTGCAGGCCGCGGACGGGAACGTCTACGCGGTGGCCCAGGGCCCGGTGGCCGTGGGCGGGGCCGGGGAGAGCGCGGGCGGCAGCAAGGCCCAGATCAACCACCTCACCGTGGGTCGGGTGCCGGGCGGAGCCGTGGTGGAGCGGGCGGTTTTGAGCGCCGTGGCCGAGAACCACGTGGTGAGCGTGGTGCTCCTGCAGCCGGACTTCTCCACCGCGGTGCGGGTCGCGGAGGCCATCAACCGGGGGCTGGGGCGGAACCTGGCCACCGCGGTGGATGCGGCCCGAGTGGACGTGAGCGTCCCGCCGGACTACCCCGGTGGGCTTGCGGCCTTCGTGGCCCGGGTGGAGTCCTTACGGGTGCGGCCAGACGTGAGCGCCCGGGTGGTGGTGAACGAGCGCACGGGCACCGTGGTGATCGGCGGCGCGGTGCGCATCCTGCCCGTGGTGATCGCCCACGGCAACCTGCGCATCGAGGTGCAGTCCGAGCCTCAGGTGTCCCAGCCACCGCCCCTCTCCCGGGGCGAGACCCGGGTGGTCCCCCGGACCCGGGTCACCGTGACCCCGGAGCCCGGAGCTCTGGTGCCCATCCCCGGCACCAACTCCGTGCAGGATCTCGCCCGGGCCCTCAACGCCCTCGGGGTGACCCCCCGGGATTTGATCGCCATCCTGCAGGCCCTGAAGGCCGCGGGCGCACTCCAGGGGGAGCTGGTGATCCAGTGATGCGCGCCGAACCGGTGTATGCAACGGGGGAGGATCAGAAGCTGGTGCGGCTCCGGCGGGTCACCCAGGAGTTCGAGGCGGTGCTGCTCACCCACATGCTGCGGACCATGCGCCGGGCCGCGGAAAGCCTCGGTTCGCACGAGCCCTTCGCGGGCCGGAGCACCTGGCAGGAGCTGCTGGACGAGTCCTTCGCCCTCGCTTTGGCTCAGGCGGGAGGACTGGGCCTCGCCCGAATCCTCGAGGAGGCCCTGCGGAGGCGATGATGCCCGCGGTGAACTGCCCCCGCTGCGGCCGGCTGGCGGCCTTCCTGCTGCGGGGGCAGTGTCCCGCGTGCGTGGAGGAGGAGCACGCGCAGCTGCGGCAATTGCGGGCCTACCTCAACGAGCACGGTCCGCTCCCCGCGGAGGAGCTCGCCCAAGAGACGGGCATCCCCCTGGACCGGATCCTCCGGTGGCTCCGGGAGGGGAGGCTCATGGTGGCGGAGGCGGAGATGCGGTGCCGGCGGTGCGGCCGGCGGGTCGCTCTGGGCGTGCTCTGTCCGGGGTGCCGCGCGGAGTTCCTCGTGGCCCTCCGTGAGCTGCGCTCGGCCCTGGAGCGGCTGCGGGAGAGCGCGCCACCCCCCAGGCGGAGGAGGATCCGGAGGGAGAGGGTCCCGGAGCGGTTCGACTTGCGGTAGCTCAAGGGAGCGGGAGAGGCGCCGATAAGACTTTCGGAAGGATGCGCGCGCGGAGGAGAACGTGGAGATCCATCCGGTAGGTCCGCCGGGAGTCCCGCCCGGAGGAGGGAGGCCGAAGAGCACGGGTCCGCGGGAGGCCGCCCGGGAGCCCCAGGACCGGCTGGAGCTGGGCGGGGATCCGGGCCGGACCGTGGATGGCCGGAAGGTGCGGTTGGAGGCCCTGCGGGAGGCCATCCTCCAGGGCCGCTACCACCTCCCGGAGGACGCCATCGCCCGGGCCATCCTCCGCGCCGCCACCGGGGGCCGCCATGAACGATCCGTTTGAGACCGTGGTCGGGCTGCTGGACGAGGAGATCGAGGCCCACCGGAGGCTGCTGGAGCTCGCGCGGGCGGAGCAGCGGGCCCTGGTGCGGGGGGATGCGGAGGCCGTGGGAAGGCTCGTGGCGGAGCAGGAGCGGTTGAGCGCGGAGATCCGGAGCCTGGAGCGGGCCCGGCTGCAGCTCCTGGAGCTGCTGGCGGACCGGGAAGGGCGGCCCGTGCGGGAGCTCACCCTCGCGGAGCTCGCCCGCCTCAGCCCGCCGGAGGTGGCCCGGCGGTTCGAGCACCAACGGGCGGTGCTGGCGCAGCTGTTGCGGGAACTCGCGGACGTAAACAAGGCGAACGCGCTCCTCATCTCCTCCCACCTGCAGTACGTGCGGACCGTGGTTTCCCTGCTCGCGGGCACCCACGATGGCCCCGTGAGCCTCCGGGTGGACCAGGTGGTCTAGGAGGGGTCCGTGACGTCCTTTGCCACCCTGGAGCTGCTGCGGCGGGCCCTTGCGGCCCAGCAGCAGGCCATGGACGTCACCGGCCACAACATCGCCAACGTGAACACCCCGGGCTACACGCGGCAGGAGGTCGTGCTGAGTAGCCAGCCGCCTCCCGGTGGCCTGTCCCGATTCGGGGCCACCCTCCTGGTGGGAGGCGGGGTCCGGGTGGCGGCCCTCCGGCAGGCCCGGGATGCGTTCTTGGACCGGCAGCTGCGCGGGGCCCAGCAGAGCTCCGCGGAATGGAAGGCCCGGGCGGACTTCTGGTCTCAAGTGGAAGCGATCTTCCCGGAGCCTTCCGACAGCGGCCTCGGAGAGCTTCTGAGCCGGTTCTGGAACGCGTGGCAGGAGGTGAGCCTGAATCCGGAGTCGCTCGCGGCCCGCACCTCCCTCGCGCAGCAGGCCCAGATGCTGGCGGATGCCCTGCGGCAGTCCGCGCAGCGCCTCGTGGAACTCCGCCAGCATCTGGACGCGGTGGCCACGGGCCACGTCCAACGCGTAAACCAGATCGGCCGGGAGCTCGCGAACCTCAACACCCAGATCAGCCGTCTGGAACTTTCCGGCCAGCGGGCCCTGGACCTGCGGGACCACCGGGACCAGCTCCTGGCGGAATTGGAGGAGCTCGTGGACGTCACCTACACGGAGACGGAGACCGGAGAGCTCCTGGTGTACCTGCAGGGGCGGGAGCTCGTGGGGCCCGGTGGCCGGGCCACGGAGATCGGAATCGAGCCTCCGCCGCCCGGCGGGGTGCACGGGTTCCGGTGGCCGGACGGGGAGGCGCTGGCGGTCCGCCGCGGGACCCTGGCTGCGGTGCTGCAGGCGAGGGACGGGGACATCGGGACGCTCCGCGAACGGCTCGATCAGTTGGCCCGTAACCTCATCGAGCGGGTGAACGACCTGCACGACGACGGGTTTGACCTGGACGGTCTCCCCGGAGGGCCCTTCTTCGAGGGCTCCGACGCCGGCACCATCCGGGTGGCGGATGCCATCCGGGAGGATCCCCGGAGAATCGCGGCCGCCAGCACCTGGACCGGGGACGGCGAACCTGGCAACGGCGGGGTCGCCCTCCGGATCGCGCAGCTGCGGGGCAGCGAGGACCTCGACGGGCTTTACCGGATGCTGGTGACGGAAGTGGGCGTGCGGGCCCAGGAATCGGACCGCCAGGTGGCCTACCGGGACCTGCTGACGGACCAGCTGCGGCTGCGGCGCGAGGCCACGAGCGGCGTCTCCCTGGATGAGGAGATGACCAACATGCTGCGCTACCAGCACGCATATGAGGCCGCGGCCCGCATGGTGCGGACCGTGGACGAGATGATCCGGACCCTGCTGGGGATGGTGGGCGGCTGATGCGGGTCACGCTCCATAGCCTCACCCTGAACTTTTTGCGCAACCTGAACGCGGACCTGGAGCGGCTCCTGAAGCTTCAGGAGCAGCTCGCCACCGGCAAGCGCATGCACCGCCCCTCCGACGACCCCCCCAACCTCCCACCCGTCCTGGGCATGCGGGATGCCCTCAACGCGGTGCAGCAGTACGGCCGCAACCTCCAGGACACCAAGACCCTCCTCGATGCGGGCCAGCGGGCCCTTCAGGACGCGGTCCAGGGAGTGCACCGGCTCCGGGAGCTCGCGATCCAGGGCGCGAACGGTACCCTGTCGGCCCCGGACATGCAGGCCCTCGCCAAAGAGGTCAGAGAGCTCCGGGAGGAGCTCGTGGCGTTGGGCAACACGCAGGTGGCCGGGAAGTACCTCTTCGGCGGCACCCGCACCACCCAGCCGCCCTTCGACGCGGGCGGGAATTACCTGGGGAACAGCGACCGGGTCCGCCGGGAGGTGGATCGGGGGATCGAGATCGAGGCCACGGTGCCGGGAGACCTCGCCTTCTCGCAGGCCCTCTCCGCGGCGGAGGCCCTGCAGAGCGCCCTGGAGTCCGGAGAACACGATGCGGTGCGGGCCACGCTCTCAGGGCTCGACGGCGCCCTGGATCAGCTCCTCGCGGCCCTGGCGGAGCTGGGTGCCCGGGCGAACCGGGTAGAGGTGGTGCAGTCGCGCATGGAGGAGCTGGAAGTCGGGCTGCGAGAACTGCTGAGCGTGCGGGAGGACGTGGACATCGCGGAGGTGGTGGTTCGGTTGCAGACGGAGGAGAACGTCTACCGGGCGGCCCTGGCCGCGGGTGCGCGCTTGATCCAGCCCTCCCTCGTGGACTTCCTGAGGTAGTCGTGGAGATCCGGACCCGCCACTGGGGACTGCAGGAGGTCGCGGAGGACCGGGTGATCCGCTTCCCGGAAGGGATCCCGGGCTTTCCGCACTGTCGGCGGTTCGTGCTCCTGGGGGAGGAGGGGAGCGCCTTCCTGTGGCTGCAGGCGGTGGACGATCCGGAGGTGGCGTTGCCCGTGACCGATCCCTTCCGTCTCTTCGTGGACTACGAGGTCCCCCTGGAGGAGGAAGACGTGGAGACCCTCGGAGTCTCGGATCCCCGGGAGGTGGCGGTGCTGGTGGTGATCACCGTGCGCACAGATCCCCTCCAGGCCACCGCAAACCTCGCGGCTCCTCTCCTGATCAACGCCGCCTCCCGGATCGGCCGCCAGAAGATCCTGGCGCACGCCTCGTACTCGGTGCGCGAGCCCATTCCTCTCGGCTGAGGCGTCCTGTGCTCGTGCTCACCCGGAAGCTGAACGAGGCCGTCCGCATCGGAGCGGAGGTGGAGGTCCGGGTGCTGGGCATCGAGGGGGGGCAGGTGAGGTTGGGCATCCAGGCGCCCCGCTGGATCCCCGTGCACCGGGAGGAAGTGTACCGGGAGATCCAGCTCGAAAACCGCGAGGCCGCGCAGACTGCACCAGAGGCCCTGCGCACGGCCCTACGAGCTGCGGCCCCCGACCCTTAAGGTTCTCCCTCACCCGCCGATACCCGTAGGTGGAGACGCGGAAGGAAAGGCGGGTGAGAGCAGGGGAGACGGTGGAGGAGGAAGACCCGAAAGGGCGGCGCCGGCCCGCCGTCCGTTGAGCCGGCACCCAAAAACTCCGGGCAGGGAGGCCCGGAAAACCCAGTTCAAGGAGGAACGAGGTCATGGGACTCAGGATCAATCAGAACATCGCCGCGCTCAACGCCCACCGGAACCTGGTGGCCACGGACAACGCGTTGAGCAAGTCGCTGGAGAGGCTCAGCAGCGGCTTCCGCATCAACCGCGCCGCGGACGACGCAGCAGGGCTCGCCATCTCGGAGAAGCTGCGGGCCCAGGTGCGGGGGCTCGCGCAGGCCATCCGGAACGCCCAGGACGGCATCTCCATGATCCAGACCGCGGAAGGAGCCTTGAACGAGGTCCACGCCATGCTCCAGCGCATGCGGGAGCTGGCACTGCAGGCCGCCAACGACACCCTCTCGAACGAGGACCGGGCCGCCATCAACCAGGAGATCCAGCAGCTACGTGCGGAGATCGATAACGTCAGTAGCCGGACCACCTTCAACGGCAAGAAGCTGCTGGACGGCTCCCTGGTCACATCCCTGAACGCCTCCAGCGAACTTCGGGACAACCTAGCGATCACGGGCGGCACGGAGTCCGCGTTTGTGACCAAAGTGGACGTGAGTGCGGCCAGGCCTGGAACCACCTACACGCTGACGGGCAGCGGCACCTCCCTCACCCTGACCCGGGCGGATGGGGTCGCGCAGACCATCACCGTGAGTGGAATCAGCGCGGGTGGGAGTCAGGTCCTGGACTTCAGCCAGCTGGGCGTGAAGATCACGGTGGCCTCAAGCGGCGGGATTACGGGAGCCAACTTGGTGACGGCGCTGACCAACACGGCGAACGACACCATCACGACGGCCGCAGGGTCGGGGAGCGCCAACTTCCAGGTGGGGCCGGCGGCAGGCGACTCCATCAGCGTGTCGTTCGCGAAGGTGGACGTGGCGGCCCTCGGGTTGACCACCGCGTTGGACAACTTCAACACGACCCAGAGCGTGGCCAACGCACAGGCGCTGGTGACGGCTCTGGACGCGGCCGTGAACACGGTGTCCACGCAGCGGGGGAAGTACGGAGCGGCCCAGAACCGGCTGGAGCACACCGTGGCGAGCCTGGGCGTGGCGCAGGAGAACATGAGCGCGGCGGAGTCGCGGATCCGGGACGTGGACATGGCGCAGGAGATGGTGCAGTTCACCCGCAACCAGATCCTGCTGCAGGCCGGCACCGCCATGCTGGCGCAGGCGAACGCCGCGCCGCAGGTGGTCCTGCAGCTGCTGCGGTAGCGCGGAGGGTTCGGGGGCGGGGCCGGGTAGGCCCCGCCCCCGGGCGGGGAGGTGGTGAGGATGCAGGTCCCTCCGCCGGGTCCGGGAAGCCCGAGGAAACCCGAGCGGCCGGAGCCGAAACCCACGGAGGAGCGAAAGGTCCAGGGTGGGAACGGGCAGGAAAGCGGGCGATCGAAGGCGCCGCCTTCGGCCCTGGACGTGGCCGCACAGTTCATCGTGGACGACCGCACGGGCCGGGTGCTGGTGCGCATCTACGACACGCGCACCGGGGAGACCATCCGGACCATCCCCCCAAGTCAAGTGGTGGAGTTCCTGCTGGGGTCCGGCGGCTTTGATGTGCGGGTGTAGGAGGCAGGGGGCGTGTCCACCTTCAGCATCGACGGCCTGATCTCGGGCCTGAACACCACGGAGGTCATCAACAAGCTCCTGGAGATCGAGCGGGCGCCGATCCAGAAGCTGGAGGCCCGCAAGAGCGAGGCCAACCTGAGGCTTTCCGCCTGGCGGACGCTCAACACGAAGCTGACGACCCTGGAAGAGCGGGCCGGGGCCCTGGCCCTGTCTTCGACCTACCAGGCCGCGAAGGCCACCACGAGCGACCCGAAGGTGGCCGTGGCCTCCGCCGCGGTCGGCGCGGTCCCCGGGACGTACACCCTGACGGTCAACCACCTCGTATCCACCCACCAGCTCAGCACCGACACGTATGCGGACAAGGACGCTCAGGTGTTCGGGACAGGGACGGTCACCATCACGGTGAACGGGGTTTCCACGGACGTGGCCATCGCGGACGGTCAGAACTCCCTGAGCGGGATCGCCGCGGCCCTCAACGCCTCCGGCGCCGGCGTGTACGCGGCGGTGATGCAGGTGGACGGCGGCTACAGGCTCGTGCTCACCTCCCGCACGTCCGGGGCGGCGGGTGCCATCTCCGTGGACACGAGCGGGCTGGTGGGCGGAAGCGAGGTCCTGAGCTTCCCCCACGAGCTGAGCCCGGCCCAGGACGCGGAGGTGGTGCTGGGCAGCGGTGCGGGAGCCGTGGTCGTGCACAGGCCTTCGAACGTGGTCACGGACCTGCTGCCCGGGGTCACCCTCGCCCTGGCGGCTACCGGCACGGTCACCGTGACCGTGGAGCAGGACCTGGAGGCCGTGAAGAAAGCGGTGCGGGACTTCGTGGCCGCCTACAACGACGTGGCCGACAGCCTCGCCCAGTACGGGCGGTACAACCCGGAGACGAAGCAGCGCGGGGCCCTGCAGGGCGACGGGACCCTCCAGCGGATCCAAGCCGAGCTCCCGGACGCGGTCCTGCGCACCGAGGTCACCGGCCAGGCCCTCAAGCGCCTGAGCGACCTCGGGGTGCGGATGGGAAGGGACGGGAAGCTCACCCTGGACGAGTCGAAGCTCGCCGACGCCCTGCAGGGCCGGCTGTCCGAAGCCCGGCGGGTCCTGGAGGCCGCGGGCGGCAGGCTGCGGGATGTGGCGGACAACCTGACCAAGGTGAACGGGCCCGTGTGGCTGGCCATCGACGCCCTGAACAGCCGCATCCGCGGCTACGACCAGCAGATCACGCGGTGGGAGGACCGGGTGGAGCGCAAGCGGGAGCAGCTCGTACGGATGTTCACGGAGCTCGAAAAGGCCCTGGGCCAGCTGCGCAGCCAGGGAGACTGGCTCGCTCAACAGATCCGAAATCTGGGAGGAAGCAACCGATGAGGTCCGCCGCGCTCGCCTACAAAGCTTCGCACGCCTCCACCGCCACGCCCGGCGAGCTCGTGGTGATGCTCTACGACGGCGCCCTGCGGTTTCTGGACGAGGCCATCCGCGCCTACCGCTCGGGCGACGAGGCGGCCGCCCACCAGGCGGTGGTTCGGGCGGAGCAGGTGGTGCTGGAGCTCATGGCCTGTCTTGACCTCCGGTACGAGCTCGCGCAGCGGCTCCTGAGCCTCTACCGGTACCTTTTCGAACGGCTGGGCGAGGCCCGGCGCAACCGGGATCCCGTGGAGCTCGAGCGTCTGCGGGGGTGGTTCGGGGAGCTGCGGGAGGCGTGGGCTCAGGCGGAGCACAAACTCCGGACAGGGGTGCACTGACCCATGGAAGCTCACCGCGAGGCCTACCGGGAGATCCTCCGTTGGACGGAGGGGGCCGCGACCGCGGCGGAGCAGGGGGATACCGGGCGCCTCGTGGAGTGCCTGCGCCGCCGGCAGGAGCTCATGGGGGTCGTGGAGTCCCTCCCCCCGCCGGACCTTGGGGAACGCGCACGGTTGCGGGAGGAAGCCCTGCCGCTCCTGGAAGCGGCCCTTCGGATCAACCACGGGATCATCGCCCTCCTCGCAGCCCGCCGGGCACGGCTGGCCCGAATCCTCATGGGGGGTACGAGCCGGTTCGTGGATACCCGGGGCTAACGGGCCCTGCGGTACAACACCGAGTGCAGGACCTGAGGCGCACACAGGAGCTCAGCCTGCTGGACGGTCCCATCATGTGGCACGCCTCTTGCATATCCCGGACGAGGCGGCTGGGATGGCGCGGGGGGCTTGGGTGAAGATGGACGTGGCGCCGCAGGCGGTGGAGATGCGAAGGCGGCCCGCACTCGTATATGCGTCCCCCCCCCCCCCCCCCCCGGGGGGGGGTACCTTCGGAGCGGCACGGCTCCCGCTTCTCCAACAGACTCTGGGTGAGCTCTTCTGTCCGCTCCCATGAGGCCCGTGTTCCGCACGCTCCAGTCCCGCCTGACCCTCCTCGTCTTTCTGGCAACTCTTCCCACCGTAGGCATCGGGCTTCTCCACGCCCTGCATGCACGCAGAGTTGCTGATCAGGAAGTCCGCGGCATGGCGGAGCGGCTGGCCCGGTTCGTGGCCCATGAGAAGGAGCTCGTGGCCGAGACCACCCGCCAGCTCCTCGCGGGCCTCGCCCACGTCCCCGCTCTTTCCGGAAACGATTCCAAGGCGTGCTCCGACCTTCTGGGAAGTCTGATCCGGGAACACCCCCTCTACGCAAACCTCGTGGTGGTAGACCCCTCCGGGAACCTCCGGTGCAGTGCGCGCCCTTCCCCGGGCCCGATCTCCTACGCGGACCGGGAGTGGTTCCGGGCGGCGGCGCGGACCCGCCGGTTCGTGCCGGGCCGCTTCGTGTGGGGGCGGGTGATGCGGCGGCCCATCGCCACCTTCGCGTATCCCGTGGTGGACGGCCGCGGTCGCCTCGAGCGCATCCTCGCCGCGGCCGTGGACCTGCGGTGGCTCAACGCTTTCCTGGACCGTCTGCCCCTGCCCGAGGGCGGCGTGGCGTTTCTCGTGGACCCACGAGGGGTGGTGCTGGCGGGCACCCGGGAGGCCAGGGCATGGACAGGACAGGACCTCCGCTCGGCTCCCCTCGTGCGGGGGCGATTCACACGGGAACTTTCCGGGATCGTGGAGGGGACAGGGCCGGACGGGGTGCTCCGCCTGGCGGCCTTTGCCCCGGTGCTTGCGGGAGGGCCGGCGGGGTACGCGGTGGTGGCCATCCGGACCTCGGAGGCGTACGCCCTCTCCCGCTCCGCTCTCCGGGACCACCTGGTGGCGTTGGGGCTGGCGGTGGCGCTCGCCCTGGCCGTGGGCTGGGGAGCGAGCCGGAGGCTGATCGGCCGGCACGTGGAGGCGGTGGCGCGGGCGGCCCGCCGGATCAGCGCCGGAGACCTCTCCGCCCGCGCGGCCCTGGTAAGCCCCCTGCGGGAGTTGGAGGTGCTCGGGCAGGCCTTTGACGAGATGGCCGAGGCTGTGGAGCAACGGGACCGGGAGATCCGGCGAGCGGCGGAGGAGACCGCGCGGAGGTTGCGGCAGGTGCAGGCCCTGCGCAACATCGACCTCGCCATCACCGCGAGCCTCGACCCCCGGGTCACCATGCAGGTGCTCCTGGAGCAGGTCACCGCCCAGCTGGGGGTGGACGCGGCCGCGGTGCTCTTGCTGAGCCCCGACACGCTGGAGCTGGAGTGCGCGGCCCATCGGGGATTCCGCACCCCCCTCCTGGAACGGGTCCGGCTGAAGGTGGGCCGGTGCTACGCCGGCCGGGCGGCCCTGGAGCGCCGCATCTACACCTTTGCGGATCTCCCCGGACCCGAGGACCCCCTGCGGCGCCGGATCTTCGAGGAGGAAGGGATCCGGGCGTACTACGCGGCCCCCATGATCTCCCGGGGAAGGGTGCTGGGGGTTCTGGAGACCTACCACCGGGCGGAGGTGGAGGCGGACGGGGACTGGCTGGAGATGCTGGAAGCCCTGGCAGGCCAGGCGGCCATCGCGGTGGACAACGCCCGGCTGTTCGACGACCTGGAGCGGTCTAACCTCCAACTGCGGATGGCGTACGAAGCCACCATCGAGGGGTGGGCCCGGGCCCTGGAGCTGCGGGAGCGGGAGACGGGCGCCCATACCCAGCGGGTGGCGGACCTCACGGTGCAGGTGGCCCGCAAGCTCGGGGTGCCGGAGCACGAGATCGTCCATCTCCGCCGGGGCGCCATCCTGCACGACATCGGGAAGATCGCGGTCCCCGACCACATCCTCCTCAAGCCCGGGCCCCTCACGGAGGAGGAGTGGGCGGTGATGCGGCGGCACCCGGAGTACGCGTACGAACTCCTCTCCCCCATCGAGTACCTGCGGCCAGCCCTGGAGATCCCCTACGGCCACCACGAGCGGTGGGACGGGAGCGGGTATCCGCGGGGACTGCGGGGGGAGGAGATCCCGCTCGCGGCCCGGATCTTCGCGGTGGTGGATGTGTACGACGCCCTCACCTCGGACCGCCCGTACCGCCGGGCGTGGAGCCACGAGCAGGCCGTGGCCTACCTCCGGGAACAGGCCGGAAGGCAGTTCGATCCCAGGGTGGTGGAAGCCTTCCTCCAGGTCCTCGAGGAGGGAACCGAAAAAAGTTGAAAAAACTCGAGGAGAGGGTCGCGGGTTCAGGGGAAGGAGGGACCTCCTTCCCCTGTGGGAGATCCCCCATCGGGGTGTTCGGAGGCCCGCAGCATCATGGCGATGGTGGTGGCCAGGGGGGCGGCCAGGAACACGCCCGCGAGCCCGAAGAGGTCCGCGCCCATCAGGATGGCGCCCAGGATCACCACGGGGTGCAACCGAAGGAGGTTGCGGAGCACGAGAGGGGCCAGGATCACGTCGATCACCGCCCGAATCCCGAGCAGGATCCCCACGACCACCACCGCGGTCCCCACCCCCCGCATGAGGGCCACGCTGCCCAACGTCAGCACGCCAAAGGCAGGGCCCAGGTACGGTACGGTCTCCGCCAGACCCACGAGCACGGACCATCCGAAGGCATTGGGCATTCCCACCGCCACCAGTCCCATCCACAGCAGGGCGGTCCCCACGAGGGCGATCACCACCAACCCCCCCAGGTACCGGCGCAGGGCCCAGGCGGCGACCGCGCCCGCGCGGCGGGCCGGCTCCCGCCAGGTAGTCGGGAGCCGCCGGAGTACGGAAGCGCGCAGGATCTCCGTGTCCTTCATGAAGTAAAAGGCAAGAAAGGGTACCACGATCACCACGTAAGCGTGGGCCCCTACCGCCACGGACCGGCCCACCAATTGCTGGAGCACGCCCACGGCAAAGGAAGTCAAGACGCGCGCCGTTCCGCCCTCTCCGGAGGCCAGGAAGGGGAACCAGGCCGCCTCAAGCCGCTCCAACTCCTGGGCGGCCAGCCGCAGGTACTCGGGGAGCGCCGCCAGGAGGCGTGAGGTCTCCCGCACGAGCGGAAGGCCAAGGGACAGGGCGCCAACGAGCACCACGCCCACCAGCACCCCCACCGCGAACAGCGCGCCGACGGCCCGCCGGCCTCCACTCCACCGGGTGGCCCAGTCCGCCACCGGCGCGAGCACCACCGCCACCAGCACCCCCGCGAGGAGCACGAGGGCCGCGGATCGGACCTGGCGTAGGCCCCACAGCGCGGCCCCCGTCGCCACGATCCAGTCCACGACCCGGTCCCCTCGGCTCCACCGCACCGCCGCGCCTTCCCGCATTCGCTCCGGCTCATTTGGACTCATTTGTACCTCGGATCCGTGGGGTCCTGCTTCCAGGTGTAGCCTTCCCAAAGCGTCTCGAGACCCGAACATCGGCCACGGGTGCGATTCCTGGTCCCCGTGCAGCTCCGGCGCGTGCCCTGGCGGTGAAGGGGGAGCGGGCGGACGCTTCTCCCACGCTACCGCATGTTCCCCGTGTGACCAAGAGAATAGCGGCCAGGTTGAGGCCAGTAGGTGAGGCCGTGAGGTCCAGCCCCCGCCGGGATGCGGGCGAGAAGCGTTCCGGTGCGGGTGTCGAAGACATAGACCTCTCGGTCGTACCGGCCGCTAAGCCACAGCTCGCGGCCGTCGGTGGAAAGGTTGCCCATATCGGGGCTGCCACCCCCGGGAACGGGCCAGGTGGTGAGGACCCGCAGGGTCACCGGATCCACCACGGATACGCTCCCAGGACCGCGCGGCCCCCCGTTCGGCGTATGCCATCCTCGGTTCGCTACGTACAGGAGCCGTCCGTCCCGGCCCACCGTGATCCCATGTGCCCCTTTCCCCGTCCGCAGGAACGCCACCTCCCGCAGGGTCTGGGCCTCCACTACGTGGAGGCCGTCCTGAACCATGTCCGCCACGAAGAACCGGCGGCCATCCGGCGAGAGCCGCACGTCCTGAGGCATGCCGCCCACATGCCGCCTGGCCACCACACGGCGGCTGGACGTATCCACCTGAAGCAGGTCCCCGCTGAACTCGCAGGAGAGGAGGAAGACCCGTCCGTCCGCGGAGAAGTCCAGATGGTTGGGGCCAAGACAATCCACCCGGACGGCTTCCACGAGGCGCCAGCTGTGGGGGTCCCGGAAATCCAGGCGGCGCAGGGCCTCCGCCACGACCACCGCAAACCTCCCGTCGGGCGTGAAGTACAGGTTGTAGGGATCTTCCACGGGCACGGCGTGGCCGGGACGCCCGGTGAGCGGATCGATGGGAGTGAGGCTCCCTCCGCCGTTGTTGTTCACCCAGAGGGTGCGCAGGTCGTAGGCGGGGGCGACGTGCTGAGGGCTTTTGCCTACCGGGAACGTAGCGATCACCCGGAACCGGAGGGGATCGATGACGCTCACGGTATCCGAGAGACTGTTGGGGACGTACACCCTCGGAGGAAGTTGAGCGAGATCCGGCCGAAGGTGTACGGCCGTGGTTTCGCGATAGACGCTCGTGAGATTCCCTGCCGAAGAATGGGGCCGGGCTCCGGAAGGCGGCGGGCCCACCATGGGCCTGCACGCCGCAGCGAGCAGCAGGGCCGCCCCCAAGAGTATGCAGTGTTTCCACCGTTCCATCTCAAGCGCCTCGATCGTTCGCAGCCTCCGGCGGGTTCCCGAGGAGGAAGACGGCCGCTCCCCCGGGCTATCCGTCGGACGGAAGTGTACCGGGTTTCAGGGGCCGAGTCGATGGAGGGGCGTGGCGCATCGGCTCCGGTAGGCCGTCTCCTCGTTCGTGTACCAGACCTTCAGGAGCCGTGATCGTTCTCTCCAGGGCCTCGGAGGCGCCCAGCAGGGTCCCCCAGCTCGTGCCGTCGTGGTCCCGGGCCCACTTACGGCCGCGCGTACGTTGGCGTATTCGCCCAGGCCCTGCGCGCTGGTAAGATTTCAGACACACAGCGGGAGGTGCGTGATGATCTGGGAAGATTTTCTGCGGCGGTTTCAGAATGAGGTGGAGCTCGTGGAGCACGTGCTTGCGGACGGAGCTCGCCGACTCGTCCCGCACTGGAAGCACGTCCATCCCCCCGTGCGGGACGTGAACCAGGAGTTCCAGCAGAGCTTCACCCTGTTGGAGCGGCTGGCCCTGATGGTCACCACCCGGGTGGGCAGCCCGGGGTTCTTCCTCCTCATCGCCACGTGGACCGTCGTATGGCTGTTCTGGAACACCGTAGGGCCCAGGCACCTGCGGTTCGATCCGGCCCCTGCCTTCGTGCTGTGGCTGTTCATCTCCAACATGATCCAGATCCTCCTGATGCCGCTGATCATGGTGGGTCAGAACCTGCTCAGCCGTCACGCGGAGCTGCGGGCAGAGGCAGACTTCGAGATCAACCAGAAGGCGGAGCGGGAAGTGGAGGCGATCCTCCTGCACCTGGAGCACCAGACCGCGGCCATCGAGCACCAGAACGAGCTCATCCTCCGGATCCTGCGGCACTTGGAGCCGCAGATCCTCTCCTGAAGGCCGCTTTTTCGGGCCCGGAGCGGTGGGATGTCTTGGCTTCTTGTTCTCCGGCTGCTGCGCCTGCCACGACCCCGCCTCGCGGACCTCGTGGTGCTGGTGCTGGGCGCCGGCCTGCTGTGGGGGCTCGTGGCCCTGGCTCCCGCGGAGCTGCGGCAAGTGGCCCCCTCGGCGGCCCTCGACCTGCGTCCCCAGGCCCTTCCGGGATACGCCGGGCTCTCCCTGCTGCGCATGGCCGTCGCCTACACCCTCTCCCTGGTCTTCACCCTGATCGTGGGCTATGCGGCAGCCCGCAACCCCGCCGCGGAGCGGATCCTGATCCCCGTCCTGGACATCCTCCAGTCCATCCCCGTGCTCTCTTTTCTGCCCGCGGTCCTCCTGGCCATGATCGCCCTCTTTCCGGGCCGCATCCTCGGCCTGGAACTTGCCAGCGTCCTCTTGCTCTTCACCGGGATGGTCTGGAACATGACCTTTCACTTCTATCACGCTCTCCTGACGATTCCCGAGGATCTCTTGGAGGCGGCCCGGATGCTGCGACTCTCCTGGTGGCAGCGATTCACCCGCCTGGAGCTCCCCGCGGCAGCCATCGGACTTGTGTGGAACAGCATGATGTCCTGGGCGGGTGGGTGGTTTTTCCTGATGGCGTGCGAGAACTTTACCCTGGTGCATCGTTCCTTTACCCTCCCCGGGCTCGGTAGCTACTTGGCAGAGGCCAGCAGCCGCGGGGACCTACGCGCGGTGGGTTGGGGACTCCTCGCCCTGTTGTCGGTCATCGTTGCCCTGGATCAGCTGGTGTGGCGGCCGCTGGTGGCGTGGAGCCAGAAGTTTAAACTGGAACTCACCGAGGACCTGCTCCCGCCCCGCTCCTGGTTTCTGGACCTCCTCCGGCACTCCACCGTGGTGCGATGGGTCCACGCGCGGCTGTGGGTGCTCCTTACGGGAGCGCTGGATCGGTCCATGCGCTTTCCCGGAGAATCGCAAACGGTGCTCTCTCGGTCTCCGTCCCGACGGAGGTCTCTGCCCCGGACCATCGCAGGCGTCCTGATCGTCGGTCTCGCCGCGGGAGGAGCCGTTCTGCTGACGCAGCTGATCGCCCGCGTTCCATCGGTGCAGTGGCAGAACATCGCGCTGGGTGCCGGGGCCACCACCCTGCGGGTCGCGATCGCCCTTCTCCTCGCCGGCGCGTGGGCCATCCCGGTGGGGGTGACCGTAGGGCTCCGGCCACGGGTGGCCCGCGTCGTGCAGCCCCTCGCGCAGATGGCCGCCTCCGTACCGGCCACCGCGCTGTTTCCGGTGGTGCTGCTCCTGTTGTTGCGGCTTGGTGGAGGGCTAGAGGTGGCCTCCGTGGCCCTGATGCTGCTCGGCACCCAGTGGTACATTCTCTTCAACGTGATCGCCGGAACCATGGCTCTTCCCCGGGACCTCCTCGAGGCCGCTCAGGTGCTGCGGCTTCGGGGATGGCTGTGGTGGCGGAAGGTTCTCCTTCCCGCCCTCTTTCCCTACCTTGTCACTGGCGGGCTTTCGGCGCAGGGCGGAGCCTGGAACGCCAGCATCGTCTCGGAGTTCATCACCTTCGGAGGCCGAACGCTGCGGACCACGGGGCTTGGGGCGCTCATCGCCTCCGCAGCCACGCAAGGCGATATGCCGCTGCTGGCGGCTTCTACCGTGGCCATGGCCGCGGTGGTGGTGGGGCTGAACCGGCTGGTGTGGCGGCGGCTGGCGCATCTTGCTGAGACCCGCTACCACGTATGAGGAGGATGTCCCGTGCAGCATCCCGAAGCCTTCCTTGCCCAACTCCCCCCACCCGTGGTCCTGCTGGAGGCTCGGGAGGTCACCATCGCCTTCGAGCGGCCCGGGGGCACTCGGGCCGTGGTGCTGGACCGGATCTCCCTGGCCCTCCGGGACATGGAGATCCTGGCCATTGTAGGGCCGAGCGGCTGCGGCAAGTCCACCCTGCTGCGGGTTATGGCCGGGCTGCTTCCGCCCACCCAGGGAGAGGTGCGCTACCGGGGGGAGGTGGTGCGCGGTCCCCGTCCGGGGATCGCCATGGTGTTCCAGACGTTTGCCCTTTTTCCGTGGATGACGGTGCTGGAGAACGTAGAGCTGGGGCTCCGGGCCCAAGGCGTGCCTCCTGCCGAGCGGCGGCGCCGGGCGCTTGCGGCCATCGACCTCATCGGGTTGGATGGGTTCGAGTCCGCCTATCCCAAGGCGCTGTCGGGCGGGATGCGGCAGCGGGTAGCCTTTGCCCGGGCCCTGGTGGCGGAGCCGGACGTGCTCCTGATGGACGAGCCGTTTTCCGCCCTGGATGCCCTCACCGCCGAAAACCTCCGCACGGACCTCCTGGAGCTGTGGCTCGGGCGCCGCATCCCCACCCGGGCCATGGCCCTGGTTACCCACAACATCGAGGAGGCCGTCTTCCTCAGCGACCGGGTGGTGGTCCTGAGCACCACTCCCGCCCGCATCCTCGGAGAGGTGCGCCCCGAACTTCCGCACTGGCGGGATCGGGAAGCCCCGGAGTTCCGACAGCGGGTGGAGGAGATCTACGAGCTACTCGCCGGGGACCGCCAGCGGCGGCTGGTACACGCCCGCCCCCTCATCCCCCGGCTTCCTCCGGCACCCGTGGGGCTCATCACGGGGCTCGTGGAGCGGGTACACGACGCGGATGGCCGGGTGGACCTTCCCGAGCTCGCGGCGGAGCTGCGGATGGACATCGAAGACCTCCTCCCCGGGGTGGAGGCCGCGGAGCTCCTGGGATTTCTGAGTTCCGAGGAGGAGGCTCTCGTGCTCACGGAGGAGGGGAGGGCTCTCGCGGAAGCCTCCGTGCAGGGCAAGAAGGAGGTGTTCCGCAAGGCCCTCCTAAGCCGGGTACGGACCGCCCAGGAGGTCCTGGGGACCCTGCGACGACGACGGCCGCCCCGCATCTCCGCGGAGTTCCTCCTGGACCTCCTGGAGCGGCACTTCAGCGGGGAGGAAGCCCGCCGCCAGCTGGGCGTGCTCATCGACTGGGGCCGGTATGCGGAAGCCTTTGCCTATGACGAGGCCACGGGGGAGTTCTACCTGGAGCCGGACATGGTCCCGTGATCGTCCTCCTCCTGCAGGCTCCTCCGGAAGTCCCGGATGGCCTTGCCGAGCGAGTGACCGATGTCCGCCAGACGCGCAGGTCCGAAGATCAGCAGGGCGATCAGGAGGATGACCACGAGCTCTCCGGTTCCGATGCTCCCGAGTCCCATCGCGCACCCCTCCTTTATAAGCGTATCGCAGTCCTGGATCGGTTCCAACGTACTTGGGAACCCCAGGACGCGGAGAGACGCTTGTAGGGTGAAATCACACCGCAGAAAGGAGGGAGATCCATGCGGACCTGGACCGTGCTGCTCGTCAGCGCCTTGCTGGCCCTGACCCTTGCACCGGTAGGGTGGGGGGCGACGAGCGCCCCTCCGGTGAAGCAGGCGTCTTCGGGATCCCCGGCCTCGTTTGAGGTGGAGGGGAAGGTGATGGGCGTTTCAAAGGGCGGGTTTTCCCTCTCGGTGACGGAGGTGCGGCAGGGCAACCTCCGGAAGGGCGCCCGGTTGCAGATCCAGTACACCGCCCGCACCAGGTTCACCCAGGCCGGGAAGGCCACGAGTTCGAAGGCGCTCAAGGCCGGGGAGACCGTACGGGTTCTGGGAACCATCCTGCGCCCAGGGAAGCGCGTGGCCTACCGGGCGACCCAGGTCACCATCCTGCAGTCGCCATGACACCGGAAGGCGTGGTGGCGGTGGAGGATGCGGGGAGGTCGGAGGATGCGGCCTCGCAGTTCGGCCGACTCCTCGCGGAGCACTGGCCCCGCGCCTACCACTTCGTCTACCGGCTGTGCGGAGACCCCGATCAGGCGGAGGAACTCCTCCAGCAAGCGGCGGAGGAAGCCTTTCGGTCCTTCCACCGGTTCCAGCCGGGCACCCGGTTTGACCGGTGGTTCCTGCGCATCGTTTACCATACCTTCGTGGACGCCGTCCGTCGCGCGCGGCGGCGGTCCCTGTTTTCCCTGGACCAGCTCCCCGCCGGTCGCCTGGTGGCGGGGAGCTGGTCCGATCCGGAGGCCCTGGTGGAGGCCACCCTGGACGGCCCGGTGCAGCGGGCGCTCAACGCCCTCTCCCCGGAGTACCGCAGCGCGGTTGTGCTGGTGGACCTGTTGGGCTATTCGTACGAGGAGGCCGCGGAGGTGCTGCGGTGTCCGGTGGGGACCGTGCGCAGTCGGCTTCACCGGGGCCGGCTTGCCCTCCGGGAGTGGCTGAAGCCGTACGTGGACGCCCTCCGGCGAGGTGCGCTGGGATGAGACACCCGCAAGACCTGCTGAGCGCCTACGTGGACGGAGCCCTCTCTGCGGAAGAGGCAACCCGGCTCGCGGCCCACCTCGCGGTCTGTGCCTCCTGCCGGGAGGTGGTGGAGGATCTTCTGGCCGTACGGGCCCTCCTCCGTCAGGTACCGCAACCCCACCCACGCCCTGGGGCCCTGGCCGGCACCCTCCGGCGGCTTGAAGGAAAGGCCTCCCCGGCGCCACGGATCCGCCGCCTCCTCCCGGTCCTCCTCGCTGCCTCCGCCCTCGCCCTGCTCCTGTACCTCCCCTGGCCCTTCGTCCCCCCGGGCATCGATCGGACCACGCACCTCCAGCACCACGCCCGGATCACCCTCACGCACCCTCTCGCGGATGCCGCGCTCAACGCCTTTCTCGCCGTCCCCTTCCCGGATCTCTTCCCGGAGGAGCCGTGGGATCGCTAGCCCGCGTCCTGGGAGCCACCGCGGCCGCGCTGCTCCTGACCGCGCCCGCGGGAGCCGCAGATCCCACCGACCAGCTGCAAAAGCTCTTGCGGGCCCGGGCCCGGGCGGCCTACGCCGGGAGGCAGCTCATCGTCACCCGGGACACGGGGCCGGTGCGGACCCTGGTGGTGCGGGTGGAGCGGGATCCTGTGGGATGGACCCGGCTCGTGTACCGTCCGGTGGGGGCCCGGGGGCGGTTCGTGGTCTTTCAGCGGGGGACCACCCAGTTCACCTACGATCCTCGACGTGGCCTCGCCCGGCGCTCCACCCTCCCCCGCTGGGAAGCCTTCCCCTTGGAGGACCACCTCGCCTGGCTCCAGGAAAACTACCGGATTCGGGCGAGTCCAGGCAGGACGCTGGGCCGGCCTACCCTGCGCCTGGAACTGATCCCGAGGTTCACGGACCGTCCCCGCGCCCGGTTCGAGATTGACCTGGAGACCGGAGTCTTCCTGCGGTCCGAGCGGTTCACCCCGGATGGACATCTGGGAGACCTCACCGCCTTTCTGACCTTTGAGCCCCGGCCACCCGGCTGGCGTCGGAACCTCTCGGTTCCGCGGGGCGCCCGGCTCATCGTGGACCCCGTCCCGCACGTGGTGCGGGAGGAGGAGCTGGCCGCCCGGCTTGGCGTCCGGCCGGTCACCTTCCCCCCTCCCCCCGGGTTCCATCACGTGGTAGACCTCCTGGTGCCGGGGCGGGAAGTGATGGTCCAGCGGGTGTACTCCGACGGGCTGAGCGTGCTCGTGGTGCACCAGCGGCGGGGGAGCATCCCACGTCCGGCTGCTGGAAGCCGCATGGTGCAGCGGGCGGGCGGGCCGGTGTGGGTGCAGCGGGCGGGGACCCGGACGGTGGTGCACTGGTCGCGCGGGGGATGGCTCCTGACCGCTACGGGAGATCTGGCGCCGGAGGCCCTCCTGCGGATCGCGGAGGCCACAGGGGTGGATCCGGGTCCACGGCTTGTGGACCACCTCCTCGCCTGGCTTCGGTCCCTGGGTCTCCCGATCTAGTGGCTCCGTTCCGCCAGGACAGCCCGGAGGGCACCCTCAAGCTCCGGGAGATCGAACCGGAAGCCGACCTCCAAAAGTCGCCGTGGAACCACCCGCTGCCCGCCCAGCAGGACCTCTTCCACCATCTCCCGGCCGAAGGCCAGCCGGAGGGCAGGAGCGGGCGCCCGGAAGGGCGCAGGCCGGCGCAGGACCCGGGCCAGGGTCGAGGTGAACTCCGCGTTGGTCACGGGATGCGGGGCCGTGAGGTTCACGGGTCCGGCGAGGTCCGGGTGATCCAGGAGGAACTCCACCGCTCGCACGTAGTCCTGGAGCGCGATCCAGCTCAGGACCTGCCGCCCGTTTCCCATCTGTCCCCCGAGCCCCAATCGGAAGAGCCGCACGAGAGGCGGCAAGAACCCTCCCCGCAGGGTGAGCACCGTGCCCGTGCGCATCAGAACCGTGCGGATCCCGCTCGCCCGGGCGGGTTCCGTGGCCGCCTCCCACGCCACGCACACCCGGGCGAGAAACCCTTCCCCGGGAGGGCTTTCCTCGTCCAGCACCTGGCGCGGGTCCCGGTTGCCGTAGTAGCCCACCGCGGAGGCCGAGAGCAGCACCCGGGGCTTTCGATCCAGGCGTGCCAGAGCCTCACAGAGGAACCGGGTGGCCTCCACGCGGCTGCTGTAGATCAGGGCCTTGTAAGCGGGAGTCCAGCGGGCCGGTGCGATGCGGGCGCCCGCGAGGTTGATCACCGCCTCGCATCCCTCCAGCCGTTCCGCGTCGAGCACCCCCCCGGCGGGGTCCCACAAAATGCCGCCTTCCGCGGTGATCCGCGGGTTACGGCTCAGGGGCACCACTTCGTGCCCCGCGGATCGGAAGCGCTCCGCGAGCGCGGTACCCAGCAGTCCGGAAGCCCCCGTGATGGCGATGCGCATGCTCAGGCTGATCTTCGGCGTCCCCCGCGGAATTCCCCCCGCCGTCACGGGGGGCCCTGCGCGTGAAGCCCCAGCAGCGCCTCCCGCAGCCGCTCCAGGGCCGCGGAGACCTCCGCGGCCGAGGGATCCCCGGGCGGAGGGAGCGGTGGCCCGAACCGGACTCCCACGGGGGCCAGACGGGGGATCACCTCCCCCAGCGGCAGGGCCCGGTCGGTCCCGAAGATCCAGGCGGGAAGGATGGGGGCTCCCGCGCGGGCCCCCAGCAGGGCCACCCCCGGTTTCAGGGGCGCGAGGGGCTCCCCGGTACGGTTGACGCCCCCTTCCGCGAACACCGCGAGAACCCCGCCTCCCCGCAGGACCCGCAGCGCCGCGCGGAGGGCGGCGCCGGTGTAGGCCCCCGGCTCCACCTCCGTGCGGCGCACGGGGATCATCCCGAACCACCGCACGAGGGGTGCGATCACCCGCAAAAGCCCCTTCCACGGTACGAATCCCTCGCTGACCCGCTCCCCCAGGAGGTCCTCCGCCCCGAGGAAGACGGCCTGCCGGGGAAGCGCGGCCCCCAGCACGATGGGGTCCAGCCACGACCGATGGTTGGCGGCCACCAGCACGGGCCCCGTGCGGGGGCAGTGCTCTCCGCCCGCCACGCGGAAGCCGAAAATCCCCCACAGGAGAACACGGGCCGCCCACCAGGCCGTGCGGTAACCAGGGGTCATGCGGATCGCGGGAGGTTCACCCCCGGCTCAGGCGCACGAGGAGCGGGAGGAGGTCTGTCCCTCGGAGCCGACCGAGGGCTCCGCGGCTCCCGCTGCGTTCGCTAAAGGGTCCCGCCCCGTCCGGCTGGATCCCAGGACCCACCACCAGGAGCGGCACGGGGTCGTCCGTGTGCGCACGGACCGGGCAGGGGGTGGCGTGGTCCGCGGTGACCGCGATCACCGCCCCGTGGAGGGCCGGGCGCAGGGGGCCGAAGAAGTGGACGTCGATCCGCTCGATCACCGCGCGCTTGGCCTCCCAGTCCCCGTCGTGCCCGGGCTCGTCCGGTCCCTTGAGGTGGATGTACAACCCATCCCAGTCCGCCAGGGCCTCGAGGGCCTTCTGTGCCCAGGCGGTGTAGATCGTGGGGTCCCCGTGGCTCGGGGGCACGGGAACCTCGCCCATCCCGAGCACCCGGGCGATGCCCCGCTCCACGGGCATCTCCACAAAGCACCCGAGCCGTACCCCGAACCGCTCCGCGATCCCGGGCACCCGCGGGAGGTGATCGCTCGCGTCCCGGAGCAGGATAAGGTTGGCCGGAAGTTTCCCCTCTGCCCGGCGCCGTTGGTTTACGGGATGGCGTTCCAGGACCGTGCGGCTGCGCCGGGTGAACTCGTTCACGAGGTCCGCCGCCCGCCGGGCCTGCGGGGCATCCACGAGGGGCACGCAGGTCTCCACCGTGTTCCCTGCCACCGCCCGGGCAACCCCGAGTCCGCCCACCCGGGCGTAGGCGGGATCCGTGTTGCTGATCTGCGCGGAAAGCCGGATCTCCGGATCCGAGAGCACGAGCACGCACCGGTGCCCGACGCTCGCCGCGAACCGGAAGCGGGCACCCTCAAGTCGCACCTCCTGCTGGACGGCCTCCGCCAGGGCCCGGGCCTCCGCGCTCGTGAGATCCCGCCCCACCCGCCGGTCCACGATGCGGTCCCCCTCTGCGGTGGCGAAGTTCCCGCGGAGGGCGAGATCCCCGTCCCGAAACGGCAGGTCCAACCCCAGGGCCTCCAGCACTCCCCGCCCCGCATGGTACCGGTGGGGGTCGTAACCGAGGACGGCGAAGACCGCCACGTCCGACTCCGGCGCGATTCCTTCTCCCACGGTCACCACCAGCCCCTGCTGCCCCTGTCCGGCCAGGGCATCCAGGTGGGGGGTGTGGGCCGCCTCCAGCGGGGTTCGGTTTCCGAGCGCGGGGATGGGGCGGTCCCCGAGTCCGTCGAGGATCACGTAGAGGATCTTGGCCACCGTATACCTCCCCTTCTGCTCACGGAGGGCTCTCAGGCTTAGGCCATCGGGCGATGAGGTCCGGGAGGTCACGCACCACGAGGTCCGGGGGCGCTCCTCCCTCCCCGGTTTCCCGCGAGACCCCGGAAAGCACCAGCACCGTCCGCATGCCCATGCGAACCCCTCCCGCGATGTCCGTTCCGACCTGGTCCCCGATCATGAGGGCCTCCGCGGCCGGGACGCCGAGCCGCCGCAGGGCGGCCTCCAAGAGGGGGCGCTCGGGTTTGCCCACCACCACGGGGGTTTTGCCCGTGGCCACCTCGATGGCGGCCACGAGGGCCCCCGCGCCCGGCCACAGTTCCTCCCCCACGGGGAGCACGGGGTCCCGATTGGTGGCGACGAACTCCGCTCCCCGCCGGATGGCCCGGCAGGCGGCCCGAAGCTTCGGGTAGGTGAACTCCACATCGAGCCCCACCACCACGAACGCCGCCGCTTCTGGGTCCTCCGAGAGCTCCATCTCCGCCTCCCGGAGCGCGCTCCGCAGGCCCTCCCCACCGATGGCGTACACCGGGGTCCCCGGCCGGGCCCGGGCCCGCAGGTACTCCGCGGCCACCTGGGCGGAGGTTACGATCCGGTCCGGTGCCACGGAGATCCCCATGCGGCGCAACCGCTCCGCGTACTGCTCCGGGGTCTGCGTGGCGTTGTTGGTGGCGAAGACGAAGGGCAGCCCAAGACGCCGCAGGTGATCCAGGAACTCCGCGGCTCCCGGCAACACCGTCTCCCCCCGATACACCACCCCGTCCAGGTCCAGCACCACGCCCCGGATGGTTCCGAGCCACGGAACGGGATTCCTCACCGCAGCGCCTCCACGAACTCCGGGGAGAACTCGCCCCGGTAAACCTCCGTGGCGGGACCCGTCATCCGCAGGAGGAAACCCTCCCCCACGTGAATCTGCAGAGTTCCCCCCGGCATCTCCACGGTCACGTCCCGCCCTGTGAACCCACAGCGCACGCAGGCCGCGGCCACCGCGCACGCGCTGGATCCGGAGGCCAGGGTCTCCCCGGCTCCCCGCTCCCAGATGCGGATCCGCACCTCGCCCCGGCCCACCACCTGCGCGAACTGCACGTTCGTGCGTTGGGGGAACGCGGGGTGCCGCTCGAGGGCCGGCCCCAACCGCCGGAGGTCCACTCCTTCCAGGTCCTCCACGAACACCACGCAGTGCGGGTTCCCCACCGTCAGGGCGGTGATCCGCACCGCTTCGCCCTCGACCTCCACCGGCTCGTCCACCACCTCCCGGGGAGGACCCACCATGGGGATGTGGGGGCTCCAGAAGCTCGCCTCGCCCATGTCCACGGTGATCTGCCCGACCCGGCCGCCCACCACTTCCAGTTCGCACGTGACGATCCCCCCGGGCGTCTCCACGGTGAAGCGGGTGCTCCGGGTGAACCCGTGGTCGTACAGGTATTTCGCGAAGATCCGCAGCCCGTTCCCGCTCTTCTCCGCCTCGCTGCCGTCTGGGTTGTAGATGCGCAGCCCGAAGTCCGCGCGGTGGCTGGCCACGTGGACCAGCATCCCGTCCGAGCCCACGCCGAGGTGCCGGTCACAGATCCGTCGGATCGCTTCCGGGGTGAGGGGGAAGGGGAGGGCCTGGGATTCCACCACGAGGTAGTCGTTGCCCAGCGCGTGGGCCTTCACGAACCGGCTCATCTCATCCCTTCCTTCCGGGCGAGGATCTCTCCGCCCGCGTAGGTGGTCCGCAGTGCGCTTTTCTGCCGCCACCGTTCCAGGGCGAGGTCCACGAGCCGCGAGATGAGCTCCCGGTAGGGAATCCCGGAAGCCTCCCACAGCTTCGGGTACATGCTGATGGGGGTGAAGCCGGGGATGGTGTTCACCTCGCTCACGTAGGCAGCACCCCCCCGCTCCACCAGGAAATCCACCCGGGCCATCCCGCACAGCTGGAGGACCCGGTAGGCCTCCAGGGCCAGGAGCCGTACGCGCTCCGCGAGCTCCCGCGGGAGGGCCGCGGGGATCACCAGCTCCGCGCCGTGCGGATCCAGGTATTTCGCCTCATACGTGTAGAAGGCATGGGTCGGCCGGATCTCCCCCGGGACGGATGCGATGGGGTCGTCGTTCCCGAGCACGCTCACCTCCACCTCCAAGGGCTGCGGGACTGCCCGCTCCACCAGCACCGCGAGGTCGTACTGGAGGGCGTCCTCCACCGCCTTCCCGAGTTCCTCCTCCGCCTCCACCCGGTGGATGCCCACGGAGGAGCCCAACCGGGTGGGCTTGACAAAGCAGGGATAGCCGATCCGCTCCCGGATCTTCCGCCGCACGCCCTCCGGATCCCTCCGCCACCGGCTCGCGGGGAACATCTGGAAGTCCACCACGGGAAGGCCCGCGGCCCGAAGCAGGGTCTTCTGCACCCCTTTGTCCATGCCCACCGCGGATCCCAGCACGTCTGCGCCCACGTACGGGACGTTCAGAAGCTCGAACAGCCCTTGAACCGTGCCGTCCTCCCCGTACGGGCCATGCAGAACCGGGAACAGGACGTCGCAGACCACCTCCCCTCCCGGTACCAGGAAGACCGCCCGTCCGGGTCGGTCCAACCGAAGGGCCGCGGGCTGGCCCGCCACGAACCAGGAACCGTCCCGGCCGATGAAGATCTCCACCACGGAGAAGCGCTCGGGATCCGCGGCCCGGATCACGTTGCGGGCGGAGATACAGGATACCTCGTGCTCCCCGCTCCTCCCCCCGTAGACCACCCCAAGCCGGATCCGTTCCGTCTCCGCCACGCGGCCGCCTCCGGGGAGGGCGCCCTAGACGCCCGAGGACGCCGGGACCGGGCGATAGGACGGTCCCTCGTACCGCACCCGGGGTCGGAACAGGCGGTTGTCCTCGTGCTGTTCGGTGACGTGCGCCACCAGCCCCGCGATCCGGGCGCAGAGGAAGATGGGCGTGTACAGGGGGATGGGAACTCCCAGGAGGTACAGCAACAGCCCGATGGGGTAGTCCACGTTGGGGTAGATGCCCTTCTCCCGGGCCATGACCTCCTCCACGACGCGGTAGATGGCAGCGAGCTCCCGGCCTTCGGGACGGCGGTCCGCGAGCTGCGGGAGATACCGCTGGAGCAGTACGGCCCGGGGGTCGTGGCGCCGCATGTACACCCGATGCCCGAACCCCATGATGCGTGCCCCCCGCTGCAGCCTCTCCATCACGTACGCCTCCGCCCGGGCGGCCCCACCCTGTTCCAGGATCTCCAGGAGCATGTGCATGGCGGCCTCGTTGGCCCCCCCGTGGAGGGGTCCCTTCAGGGAGGCCGCGGCTCCCGTCACCGCGCCGTAGAGGTCCGATAGGGTGCTGGAGATCACCCGGGCCGCGAAGGTGGAGTTCGGCATCTCGTGCTCGATGTAGCAGGTGAGGATGGCGTCGAAGACCCGGAGGGCGGTGGGATCCGGTTGATCCCCCAGGATCATCCGGAGGAACCCGCCCACGAACCCCGCCTCCCGGTCCGGTCGCACGGGCTGCTGTCCGTTCAGGATCCGGTAGGCGTTCGCCGCGAGGGTGGGGGCTTTCGCCAGCAGGCGCAGACCTTTTTCGCGGTTCGCCTGCGGGCTGGGATCCTCCAGGACCGCGGGGTCCTCGTACCCCGCCAGGAACGAGATCCCGGTGCGCAGGGCGTCCATCACGGAGGTGGCGCGGGGCAGGAGGGCCAGCATCTGGTACGCCTCTGCCGGGACCTCCGCCGCCTCGCAGAGCCTCCGCTCGAATTCCGATGCCTGCTCGGGCGTGGGCAGTTCCCCGTAGAACAGGAGGTAGGCGGCGTCCACGTACGTGCGGTGCCGCGCCAGCTCGATGAGGTCGTAGCCCCGTACCAGGATCCTCTCGTGGTCCGTGTCGAGGTAGCTGATCCGGGTGACGGTGGCGATGACGCCTTCCAGTCCGGGACTGTAGGGGATCTCCGTCATGCTTCACCTCCGGCCAGCCTGCGATCCAGGGCCTCATACTCCTCGTACCGGATGAGCTCGTAGAGGGCCTGCCGGGTCTGCATGCGGGGGATCCAGTCCGCCTGGCTGCCTTTCTCCCGCAGGTCCTCGAACAGCGCCTCCACCGCCCGCATGGCCACCCGCAAGGCCGTCACGGGGAAGATCACGAGGCGGTAGCCGAGACGACGAAACGTCTCCACCGGGAGGAGCGGGGTGCGGCCGAACTCCGTCATGTTGGCGAGGAGCGGCACCTGCACCGCCTCCGCCACCGCCCGGAACTCCTCGGGGCTTTCGAGGGCTTCCGGGAAGAAGACATCCGCCCCCGCCTCCGCGTACAGCCGGCCCCGTCGGATCACCTCCGCGAGCCCGTGGGTGGCCCGGGCGTCCGTGCGGGCCACGACCAGGACATGCCGGCGCGCCTGAACCGCGGCCGCGACCTTCTCCGCCATGGCCTCCGCGGGGATCACCTCCTTGCCGCCGAGGTGGCCGCACCGCTTGGGCATCACCTGGTCCTCGATCTGCACCGCGGCCGCGCCCACGGCCTCCAGCTCCCGGACCGTGCGCACCACGTTCAGGGCCTCCCCGAAGCCCACATCCGCGTCCACGATCACGGGAAGCCGCGTGGCCCGCACCACCCACCGGACCGCCTCCACCACCTCGGGCAGGGTCACGAGCCCCAGATCCGGGAGGGCGAGGCTTGCGCTGTAGGCGGCCCCGGAGAAGTACAGGACCTCAAACCCCGCTTTCTGTGCGAGGAGCGCCACCAACGCGTTGAACACGCCGGGAACGGCCAGGACCTCCCGGGTCTTGAGGAGCGCCCGCAGCCGCAGGGCGGGATGCTCCTCGGTCGGTGGTTGCACCAGCCACGTCATGGAAGCCTCACACGTACAGGAGCCGCACGAGCTCCTCTAGGTCCTCCTGGGCCTCTAGCCGCCACACCCATTCCGCGACCCGCTCCGCCTGGGCCGGGGTCCACACCTCCGCCACGTTCCGGCGGAACTTCTCCATCACCTCCTCGTCCGTCATGGGGTTGCGGGCATGCCCCCGGGGGAACCGCACCTCCTCCTCGTACGTGGCCCCATCCTGGGTACGGACCGTGATGCGGTTGGGAATCCCCTCCGGGTAGCCACGGGTGAGCGCGGGATCCTCCTGGAGGGTCACCCGGTCCTTGAGGAACGCCCGGAGGTCCGGATCCCGGAACCGGGCCGGGATAAAGGAGGACCGGTTCACCTCGCCGTCCAGCAGGGTCACGGCCACGATGTAGGGGAGGGAGTGGTCCGCGGTCTCCCGCGTCTTCGGTTCCCACTTCTCCGGGTCCTTGGCGATGATCTCGTAGGCGGCCCGGAAGGTTTCGATGTGGACGGAGGCGATGCGGGCGGGATCCTGGATCCGCTGCCGCAGCCGCAGGGCCGCGTCCACCGCGCTCTGGGCGTGGTACTCCACAGGCCAGAACTTGATGTACGTGTCCCGGATGCGGGAAGGCGGTGCCTGCTCGGCAAGGGGTCTCAGGGCCGCCTCGTCGAACCGCTCTCCCCGCAGGAGCTGCGCGAAAATCCCCATCTCGCCCTCGAAGGGCCGGGATGGCCCCGTCATCCCGCAGGCGGCCAGGAGCGCCGCCTCCAGGGCATTGCGCGTGGCCTCTGCCGCCGCCGCGCCCTTCCACATGGAGAGCTCCCCGGCCCGGGTCTGGCGCATGGCCGCGTGCGGCACGGCGGTGATGGCCAGGGCGTGCTCGGTCTGCGGCGGCGTCAGCCCGAGGAGGTAAGCGGCTCCACACGCGGTCCCCAGAGCCGTGTAGTTCACGTGATCCCACCCGTGCGCCCGCAGGCTGGCCGCGTCGCACAGGCACACCCCCACCTCGTACGCCAGGGCGATGGCCGCGATGAGATCGCGCGGGTGACACCTCCGCCACTCCGCGAGGGCGAAGAGGGCAGGGATCATGTCGCTGGGGTGGAGGGGTTCCCGGGAGAGGTAGGTGTCGTTGAAGTCCAGGTAGCGCACCATCACCGCGTTGGCGAACGCCGCCGTGCCGGGCGAGGCCTTCACGGGGGTCCCCCACAGGGTGGCGCCGTTCGGGGTGGACAGCTCGTAGGCGTACGCCCGCGCCGCCTTCGGCGCGTCCTCCGCGAAGGCCGCCAGGGCCACGCCGAGGCTGTCGAGCACCCGGCGCTTCACCTCGTGCACCACCTCCGGGCTCAGGCGTTCCCACCGGACGGATGCGGTGTATTCTGCCAGGAGGCGGCTGTAGCGGTCCGACACCGAATTCCTCCGCAAGGGTTGCGTGGGTGCGGCCAGGACTATGGTACGATCCGGGACTCTCCTGGGGAAGCCCGCCCGTGGCGCCGGTCTGCTCTTGAGAGCTCGCCCTGGGCTTGCCGTTCGGCGGCCAGTTCGGTCATGGGTGCCTCCCCCCGGCCCGCTCTGGTATGCTAGGAAATGCGACGTGGAGGGGTGCGGGAGCCTGGTTGATCCGGCGCGCCTGGAGAGCGCGTAGGCAGGCCAAAACCTGCCTCGTGGGTTCAAATCCCACCCCCTCCGCCAGGCACGGCCACAGGGGCATTTCAGGGCGGTTTCCCCTCTCCGTTTGCCTCCGGGCCGGGACCTCCGTATGGTGGGGACGGGATGGTGGAGGTGGACGGGGCCCAGCGAAGCGGGAGCGGGACCATCGTGCGCACCGCCGCGGCGCTCGCGGTCCTGCTGGGACAGGACCTGCGCGTGACCAACGTCCGGGCCCGGCGGGAAGAGCCGGGCCTGCGCCCCCAACATCTGCGGGCCCTGGAGGCGGTGGCGGAGCTGTGCGCGGCACGGCTCGATGGGGCCCGGGTGGGCTCCCGGGAGTTCACCCTCCACGCGGCGCGGCGTCCGGAGGGTGGCCGCTACCACTGGGACATCGGGAGCGCGGGCTCCACCACCCTGCTGGCCCTGACGGTGCTCCCCGTCGCCGCGTTCGCCTCAGAACCCAGCGTATTCCGCATCGAAGGGGGGCTCTTTCAGGACTTCGCGCCCTCCGCCTTCCACCTGCAGCACGTGGTGCTCCCCACCCTCCGGCGCATGGGCCTCCGGGCAGAAGTGGAGATCCTCCGGCCCGGGTACGTGCCGAAAGGGGGAGGGATCCTCGAGGTGCGGGTGGAGCCGGTGGAAGGGGCCTTGCGCCCCCTGCGGCTCCTGGAGCAGGGGCAGGTCACCCGGGTCTGGGGGATCGCCCTCTCCTCCCACCTCCAGCAGCGGCGGGTGAGCGAGCGGATGGCGGAGCGGTGCGCGGCGAAGCTCAGGAGAGCGGGCCTGTGGCCGGAGATCGAGGTGATCTACGACCGCACGGCCCTCCAGCCGGGAGCCGCGCTCGCGGTCTTTGCGGAGACCAGCACGGGATGCCGCCTGGGCGCGGACCGTGCGGGGGTGAGCGGACGGCCCTCGGAGGCCATCGCGGACGAGGTGGCCCGGATGTTGCTTCTGGACCTGCGGAGCGGTGCGACCGTGGACCGCCACCTCGCGGACCAGCTGGTGGTGTACGCGGCCCTCGCGGAGGGGACCACGGAGTTCGTCGTGCCGGAGGTCACCGACCACGTGACCACCAACCTGTGGCTGGCGCAGGAGATCGCGCATGCGGAGGTCTCCCTCGACCACCGACGGGTGCGCATCCGGGGGATCGGGTATCGGCGTTAGGGTCCGCGGCATCTACACCACCGCCCTCACGTCCCTGCTGCTGCAGAACGGCTTCCGCATCGCGGATCCTTCTCCCGTCATCCGGCAGCGGTTCCGCCTTCCCGAAGACCCCGTTTTGCCGGAGGTGCGCATCAGCGACCAAGGAGACCGCCAGGGGATCCTCGTGATGGGCTCCCCGGAGGCGGCCCGGGCGGTGGTGCAGGCCCTGCGCCGGGCGCTCCCGCTCGTGGTGGTCCGGAGGAGATCCCGACTTGAGGGATTGATCTGCACCGTGGACTTCCCCGCGCCCGTGAAGGCGTTCCTGGACCAGGTGCGGGCCCGTCACGCCCCGACCCTCCCCGGACACCACCGGTTGCGGACCTGCGACGATGGCCGGCTGCGGGAGGCGGAGGCCCTGGGTGGAGGCGCGGATCGGGCTCAAGCCCTGGAGCGCGCGCTGATCTGGGACCGCTTGGTCCCCGGCGCTCCGTACCGGATCCACCACCGCAAGCCCGGAGCCCGTACCCTGGTGCTGCGGGGCACCGTGGAGCGCGTGGAGCCGGGCAGGATAGTGATGCGCCGCACCTTCCGCCCCGGCGGCACCTACGACAGCTTGGGCGCGGAAAAACGCGTGGGGGACTGGGGACTCGTGGAGCTGGAGCAGGGCGCGTGGTGGACGCGGCGCCGGTATTTCCGGGAGGGGGGAGAGGAGTTCGGCGAGATCTACAACGTGAACACGCCCGTGGAGATCTACCCGGAGTTCGCCGCCTACGTGGACCTGGAGGTGGACGTGGTCCGGTTCCCCGACGGACGGGTGGAGATCGTGGACACGGAGGAACTGGAAGTCCGGGTTCGCCAGGGGGTACTTCCCCGGGCCCTGGCCCACCTCGCCCTCCACGAAGCTCAGGACATCGCCCTCCGGCTCGCGGGGAGTCGCTAGCTGCTGCCGTTTTCCGGTGGTATACTGGGGTGCGCGGCCGTGCTAGGCGGGGAGCTGGCGGTTCCCTGTAACCCCCAACCCGCCACAGGGGGGCGGAAATCCCGACCTGAGGCGGCGTGCCTACGGGTTCCGGCCCGCGCGGACGGTGAGGAGGGCTGGGTCCTGCGCAACGGGAGCCTGTGAACCCCGCCAGGTCCGGAAGGAAGCAACGGTAAGCAGTCCCTCCCGTGTGCCGCAGGGGCACCTGGCCGGAGCCGCGCCCTGCGGAAACCGCCGCGGGTGCGTCCGTCGAGGGCGGGTGCACGGCCGCGCTACCGTCCCGCGTACGCGGAGACCAGGGCCACCAGGTTGTTGGCCGCGTGGATCACCACGGACGGGAGGAGGGAGCCCGTCCGTTCATACACCTCCGCTAGGGTCCACCCGAGCAGCAGGATGGGGAGGAAGTTCACCACCTGAAGGTGCACGGCGGCGAAGAAGGCGGCGGAGAGCAGGGCCGCGGATCGCGCCCCGTAGTGCCGCCGCAAGGGAGGGTACACGAACCCCCGGAAGAAGGTCTCCTCCGCCACGGGCACCAGGACCGCCACCAGGAGCGCGAACCCCACCACCCGGCCGGGATCCGAGAGGGGGGGCAGGGCCTGGAGGATGGGATTGGCGGCCTCCTCCTGCTCCGCGAGCCACCGCGCTTGGTCGTGCCCGATGAGAAGTCCCAGGAGGTATATGGACGCGGGCTGCACCACGTAGTGCACCGCGGGGATCACCGCCGCCGCCAGGAGGAGGCCCGTGCGGAGCTGGGCGGGCCAGCGGGCCACCTCGTACCCCAGGGCCCGGAGGGGAAGATCGTAGCGGACACGGGCCACGTACGCGCAGCCACCGAGGAACACCGCGCTCTGCACCACCACCGCCCCCGCCAGGGACGGGAAGTCGAGCGCAAGGCCTCCGGTAAGGCTCACCAGGAGCGGCAGCGCCACAATCACGAGGCAGGCGATCCCGAACACCTCCAGCAGGTCCCAGGTCCGCTCCTCCGCGCGGCGGGGCCGGACGCGGAGGGCGTAGATCGGGAAGAGGGCAGGGAAAAGTGCGGCCGTGGCCAGGGCCCAGGCAAGGGCAGCGGTTCCCATGCCCCGCCGCCGTCCGTCCCGGTACACCCACACCGCCCCCGCGGCCGCTCCCGCCGCGAGGAGGGCCACGAAGCCCAGCCGGAAAACCCCCTCCATCAAAGCCCCCGGAAGCCGCGGTCGTTCTCCAGGTAGAATAACAGTGTTTGGGGCCTCCCATGGGACAGGTCAACGGACACCTCACCCTGTACCGGAAGTGGCGTCCCGGGACGTTCGAGGAGGTGGTGGGGCAGGAGCGGGTGACCCGCACCCTCCAGAACGCCATCGCGCAGGGCCGCATCGTCCACGCGTACCTCTTCAGCGGCCACCGGGGAACGGGCAAGACCACCACGGCCCGGATCCTGGCCAAGGCGCTGAACTGTGTGCAGGGGCCCACGCCGCACCCGTGCGGGGAGTGTGTCCAGTGCCGCACCATCACGGAGGGAACTTCCCTGGACGTCATCGAGCTGGACGCCGCGAGCAACCGCGGGATCGACGAGATCCGGGAGATCCGGGAAAAGGTGCGGTTGCTGCCCGCTCAGGGTCGCTACAAGGTGTACATCCTCGACGAGGCCCACATGCTCACGGACCAGGCGGAGAACGCGCTGCTGAAGACCCTGGAAGAGCCTCCACCGCACGCGGTGTTCGTGCTGGTGACCACGGAGCCACATCGGCTCCCCGCCACCATCCTCTCCCGGTGCCAGCGGTTCGAGTTCCGGCGGGTGCCTCCCCCCCTCATCGTGCAGCGTCTCCGCATGCTGGCGGAACGGGAGGGGATCCGGATCGAGGAGGCCGCGCTGCACCTGATCGCCCGCAGCGCGGACGGTGCCGTGCGGGACGCGGAGGCGATCCTGGATCAGCTCATGGCCTTCGCCGGCGGACGCATCACGGAAGAGGACGTGGTGCGGCTCCTCGGAACCCTCGAGGAGGACCTGGTGGACCGGGTGGTGGCGGCGCTGCAGGCCCAGGACGTCTCCGCCGCGCTGCGCATCGCCGCGGAGGTGGCGGAAAGCGGTCGGGACGTGCGGCAGGTACTGCGGCGGCTTCTGGAGCACTTCCGGGATCTCCTGGTGGTGCGGGTGGCCCCGGACGCGAGGACCTTGGTGGAGGCAGGGGAAGAGCGGTACCGGACGATGCGGGAACAGGCCGCGGGCTTTCCCGAAGAAGAGCTCCTTCGGGCCATCACCGTGCTCTCCGCGGCGGAGGCCGAAGCCCGCTGGACCACCCAGCCCCGCCTGAGTCTGGAACTCGCCCTGCTGCGCCTCGTCCGGCCGGAGGTGGATCCCGGACTCGAGGGCCTGCGGGCCCGGGTGGCACGACTGGAGCGGATTCTGCAGGCAGACTCCGGGAAGACGGCGCCGGGAAAGCCCCTGCCCGCACCGGCACCGGACCCCAAACCCGGCAGCCCCCCGGAGCCTCCTCTCCGGGAGGAGGGGGGAGTCTCGCTCGATCGGGTGGTCAGCCGGTGGGAGGAGATCCTGGAGAGGATCCGGCGACGCCGAGCCTACACGTACGCCCTCCTGAGCGATGCGCGGCCCGTGGCCCTGGAAGGGAACGGCCTCGTGGTGGAGGTTGCCACGGGTGGATCCTTCGCAGCCACCACGTTGGGGGATCCGCGGCACCGTTCCCTCGTGGAGGAGGTCGTCCAACAGGTCCTGGGCGTGGCCCTGCGGGTGCGGTTTATCGCCTCTCCGAGGGAGGATTCGCCGCCTCCGCCAGAACAGGACCCTCTGGTCCGGCAGGCCACGCACCTGCTCGGCCCGCTCGTGGAATTCCGGCCCTTCGGCCCCCCGAGTCCCGCGGAGGAGGGATCCCGTGTGGAACATGAGCAAGGTGGTCAAGCAGGTACAAAGGGTCCAGCAGGAGATCGCCCGGATTCAGGAGGAGCTCGCCCGCGAGCGGGTGGAGGGGAGTAGCGGTGGAGGGGCGGTGCGGGCCGTGGTCACGGGGCAGGGAGAGCTCGTGGAGCTCCGCATCGCCCCGGAGGCCGTGGATCCCGCGGACCTCTCTCTGTTGGAGGACTTGGTGGTGGCCGCGGTGAACGAGGCCCTGCGCCGGGCCAGGGAGTTGGCGGCGTCCCGGCTGCAGGCCGCCACGGGCGGGCTGCAGCTCCCCGGGCTTTTCGGGTAGGATCGTTTCCAGGATGCACCTCCCCGAACCCCTCGCGCGATTGGTGGAGGAGCTGGAGCGGCTGCCCACGGTGGGGCCGAAGACCGCCCAGCGGCTCGCCTTCCACATCCTCCGCATGCCGGAAGAGCAGGTGCGTGCCCTCGCCCAGGCCCTCCTCGACGCCCGGGCGCAGACCCGTCCCTGCTCTGTGTGCTTCACCTGGACGGACGCGGATCCCTGTGCCATCTGCACGAGTCCCACCCGGGACCCCTCCGTCCTGTGCGTGGTGGAGGACGCCCGGGACGTGCTGGCCATGGAGCGCACCCGGGAGTTCAAGGGCCGCTACCATGTGCTCCAGGGCGCCATCTCGCCCCTGGAGGGGATTGGGCCGGAGGACCTCCGGATCCGGGAGCTGCTGCAGCGGCTCCAGGGCGGCGAGGTGCGGGAGGTGATCATCGCCACCAACCCCCGGGTGGAGGGCGACGCCACGGCCCTCTACCTCACGCGCCTCATCCGACCCCTCGGCATCAAGGTCACCCGCATCGCCCACGGACTTCCGGTGGGCGGGGACATCGAGTACGCGGACGAGGTGACCCTCGCGAAGGCCCTGGAGGGCCGAAGGGAGCTTTGAGGGAAGCCTGGGAGGCCGGGGCCCGATGGTTTATACTGGGCGTGGGTGTCGTCGTGGAGTATGTGAGCCCGACCTTCGGGCGCCTGTCCTTCGAGGAGATGTTCCGGGCCCTGGTGGCGTTCGTCCAGGAGGAGCCCGAGCGTCCCTACCACCTCATCGTCGGCACCGATTCCGTGGTGGCGGACCAGACCTGCTTTGTGACCGCCATCGTCATCCATCGGGTCGGCCACGGGGCGCGGTACTTCTACCGGAAGCAGTACAACCGCAAGATCACCAGCCTCCGCCAGCGGATCCTGTACGAGGCGGCCCTGAGCCTGGAGGTCGCCTTGCGGCTCTCCAGCGCCCTCGCCCACAACGGCTACGCGCAGCTTCCCATCGAGATCCACTTGGACGTCGGAGACCGCGGGGAGACCAAGTCCGTGATCCGGGAGGTGGTGGGGATGATCACGGGCTCCGGGTACGCGGCGAGGACCAAGCCGGAGGCCTACGTGGCCACCAAGGTGGCGGACCGGCACTCGAAGTGAGGCCTCACCCCAGCACCTCCACCGGATCTCCCACGCGCACCACGCCCCCGTCGAGCACCTCGAACAGGGCCCCCCGCCAGCCCAGGGCCGCCAGCGCGAAGGCGAGCTCCCCCGCCCGACTCCGGAAGCGGACGCAGGGCCGGTGAGGCGTCGCACTCCGCCGGAGGCGCACCCCCCCGACCCGAAGCAGCGTGCCCGGCGAAAGCCGGTCCAGGCGGATGCCCCGCACGATCAGGTTGTCCCCGGGGACTTCAGGAGCGATGCCCATGAGCGCGAGGAACTCCGCGTTCACGGCGCTCACCTCCCGCCCCGGCACCCGTCGGCCCTTCCAGAACTGCTTGGCCGCGTACTCCCCGACGGGGCCGAGGCCCGGTGCGAGCTCCAACGCCTCCACCAGCCGGTGGTCCCCGGGGCGCGGGGAGAGTACGAGGTGCGTCACCTCCCCGGTCCGGCCGAACGGGTAGGCCTCCAGAGCTTCCAAGGGATCGGTCACCGCGCCAGCTCCCGACCCGGAACCACTGCCCGGATCCGATCCGCCACCAGGAGCGCCAGGGCAGCTTTGAGGAGGTCGAACCAGACGAAGGGAACCACGCCGATCCGCACCGCGTGTCCCACGGTGGGCGCGGCTCCCGAGAGCACCAGCCCCATTACGCCCAGGGCGTAGATGCACGCGATGCCGGCGACCATGCCGACGGCCGCGTTGCGCACGAAGCTCCTGCGATCCCTGGCCTGATCTGCTGCCCATCCCACCAGGAAGGCCGCGAGCGGGTACGACCACAGGTATCCGCCCGTGGGTCCCACGAGCACCTGGAGTCCGGCCCGGAAGTGCGCGAACACGGGTACCCCCGCGGCGCCCAGCAGCAGGTACAGGAGCTCCGCGAGGGCTCCGGTCCGCGCGCCCAACACGGCTCCCATGAGCAGAACCGCGAACACCTGGAGGGTAAAGGGCACGCTCGTAAGGAGCGGCAGGGTGAGGCTCAGCTGCGCGCAGATGGCGGTCAGGGCCGCGCCCAAGGCGGCCAGGGCCAGGGATCGGGGGCTCATCCCATGCACCTCCTGGGTTCGGGTTCCCACCGGAGGTTAGGGTATCGGGCCGCCCGGACTTCGTCCAGCCGTCGCACGGGCGTGGTGTGCGGCGCCGTCTTGAGCACCTCCGGGTTCTCCTGAGATTCGCGGTCTATGGCGATCATGGCTTCCGCGAACGCGTCCAGCACCTGCAGGCTTTCCGTCTCCGTGGGCTCGATCATCAACGCCTCCTCCACGATGAGGGGAAAGTACACCGTGGGCGCATGGAACCCGTAATCCAGCAGTCGTTTGGCGATGTCCTTGGCGGTCACCCCGCTCCTCCGCTTCTGGCGGATCCCGCTGGCCACGAACTCGTGCTTGCAGACGCGGCTGTAGGGGATCTCGTAGCAAGGCGCAAGGCGAACCCGCAGGTAGTTGGCGTGCAACACCGCGTGCTCCGCCACCGCCCGCAGTCCCTCCGCGCCCAGGGCCCGCAGGTATGCGTAGGCCCGCACGAGGTTTCCGAAGTTCCCGTAGAAGGCCCGCACCCGCCCGATGCTGTGTGGTCGGTCCCAGTCCAGGGCGTACCGGTCCCCCACCCGCCGCACCACCGGGAGCGGGAGGAACGGCTCCAGGTGCCGCTTCACCAGCAGCGCGCAGGCTCCCGGCCCTCCACCCCCATGCGGGGTGCTGAAGGTCTTGTGGAGGTTGGCGTGCATCACGTCAAACCCCTGGTCCCCGGGCCGGGTGATCCCCAGCATGGCGTTGAGGTTTGCGCCGTCCAGGTACATCTGGGCGCCATGCGCGTGGGCCAGCTCCGCGATGCGATCCACGTGCTCCTCGAAGAGCCCCAACGTGTTGGGGTTGGTGAGCATCACCGCGGCCACCTCCGGCCCCAGGGCTGCCTCGAGCCGACGGAGGTCCATGTTGCCCCGCCCGTCGCTGGGAACCGTCACCACCTGGTAGCCCGCCATGCGGGCGGAGGCGGGGTTGGTGCCGTGGGCGCTGTCGGGCACGATCACCTTCGTCCGCTCCTCCCCCCGCCGCGCGAAGTACGCCCGGATCATCAGGAGCCCCACGAACTCCCCCTGCGCGCCGGCTGCGGGCTGAAAGGTCACCGCGTCCATGCCCGTCAATTCTTGGAGTTCCTCCCCCAGCTCCCCCATCAGCCGCAGGGCCCCCTGCACCAGTTCCTCGGGGGTGTAGGGGTGCAGGCGCGAAAAGCCCTCGTACCGGGCCACCTCTTCGTGCACCTTCGGGTTGTACTTCATGGTGCACGAGCCCAGGGGGACAAATCCCTGGTCAACGGAGAAGTTCCGGTGGGAGAGGAGGGTGAAGTGGCGCACCACCTCCAGCTCGCTCACTTCCGGGAGGGCGGGTGGGGCCTTGCGTTGCACCTCCGTCGGCACCAGCGACCCGAGCGGCACTTCCGGCACGTCGGCCTCCGGGAGCCCGTGCGCCCGTCGCCCCGGGGTGCTCCGCTCGAAGATCAGGGGGAAGTCCCGTTCCTTCATGCCACCTGCCGCAAGGCCTCCACGAACCGGTCCATCTCCTCCCGGGTGCGGGATTCCGTGACGCACACCAGGAGGTCATCGCCCAGTTCCGGATGGAACCGCCCCAGGGGAACCCCTGCCAGGAACCCCTCCTCCGCCAGTGCCCGGACGATTTCCTCCGCGGGTCGAGGGGTGCGCACCACGAACTCGTGGAAGGTGGGACCCGGGAAGGCGATGGCGTATCCCGGGAGCGATGCGACCCGCTCCTTGAGGTAGTGGGCCTTCCGCACGCACAGTTCCGCCACCCTGCGCACCCCGTCCGGTCCCAGCAGGCTCAGGTAGAGGGTGGCCGCCAGCGCGTTGAGGAACTCGTTGGTGCAGATGTTGCTCGTGGCCTTCTCCCGCCGGATGTGCTGCTCCCGGGTCTGCAGGGTGAGCACGAACCCCCGCCGACCCTCCGCGTCCACCGTGGCCCCCACCAATCGGCCCGGCATCCGCCGCACGAAGGACATGCGGGTGGCGAGGATCCCGAGGGACGGGCCCCCGAAGTTCAGGGGATTGCCGAGGGGCTGCCCTTCCGCCGCCACGACATCCGCCCCCACCTCCCCGGGAGGGGCGAGGAGCCCAAACGCCAGCGGATCTGCACTCGCGAGGACGAACAGGGCCCCTGCCCTGTGGGCCACCTCCCCCAGGGTCTGGGGGTCCTCGATCCCGCCGAAGAAGTTGGGCTGCTGGACCACCACCGCCGCGGTGCGCTCGTCCACGGCCCGCGCCACGGTCTCCACGGGGGTCCGCCCCTCCCGGTGCGGGACCTCCACCACCTCCACGCCCAGGCTCGCGGTGTAGGTGCGCACCACCTGCCGGTACTCCGGATGGACGGCGGTGCTCACGACCACCCGGTTCCGCTGTGTTAGGTCCCGGGCCATCCCCACCGCCTCCGCGAGGGCGCTGGCGCCGTCGTACAGGGAGGCGTTCGCCACCTCCATGCTCAGCAGCTCGCAGACCATGGTCTGGTACTCATAGCCCGCCTGCAGCGCCCCCTGGCTGACCTCCGGCTGATACGGGGTGTAGGCGGTGAGGAACTCGCCCCGGCTGGCCAGTTGCCACACCGCAGGGGGGATGAAGTGGTCGTACGCCCCTGCTCCCGCGAAACACACCAGCCTGCCCGCGTGGGCGTTCTCGTCCGCCAGGGCCCGGAAGGAGCGCAGGAGATCCGGGTCCGAGAGTGGGGGGCGAAGGCGCAGCGGCCTTTGCAGCCGAACCCGTTCGGGGATGTCCGCGAAGAGGTCTTCGAGGGAGCGCACCCCGATGGTGCGCAGCATGTGCGCCCGCTCCTCCGGGGTCGTGGGGATGTACCGCACTAGACTTCCCCGATGTGCCGGCGGTACGCGGCGGCATCCAGGAGCCGGTCTAGCTCGGAGGGATCCGTGGGCTCGATCAGGATCATCCAGCCCTCGCCGTACGGATCCTGAGTCACCAGCTCCGGCTCGTTCCGCAGCCGCTCGTTCACCGCCACCACCCGGCCCGTAAGGGGCGAGTAGAGGTCGCTGGCCGCCTTCACGGACTCGATCACCCCGAAGGGCTCCAGGAAGCGCACCTCCCGCCCCACCTCCGGGAGCTCCACGTACACGATGTCGCTGAGCCGGTCCGCGGCGAACTTCGTGATCCCCACCCGGGCCCGGCCGTCCTCCAGCCGCACCCATTCGTGCTCTGTGGTGTACCGCAGGTCCTCCGGAACCACATCCGCCTCCGCGTTCATTGTGCTCTCTGCGCCGCGCGCCGGTAAAAGGGAAGGGCCACCACCTCTGCCGGAACCGGGCGGTCCCGCACCTTCACCGTCACCGGGGTTCCGGGTTCCGCGTGCTCCGGGAGGAGGTATCCGAGGGCGAGGCTGCGTTCGACCCAGGGTCCCCAGGTGCCGCTGGTCACCGCTCCGGCCGGTGCCCCGTCCCGCAGGATGGGGCAGCCTCTCCGGGCGATGGTATGGCCCTCCAGCACGAGCCCGCGCAGCCTCCGGCGTACCCCCGTCCTGACCTGTTCCCGCAGGGCCTCCGACCCGATGAACCTCCGGTCCTGGAGCTTCACCGTCCAGCCCAGTCCCGCCTCCAAGGGCGTGGTGTGCTCGTCCACGTCCTGGCCATACAGCAGGTATCCCGCCTCCAGCCGCAAGGTGTCCCGGGCTCCGAGCCCGCAGGGCACCGCTCCTGCCCTCCGCAGGGCCTCCCACACGGGCGCTGCGCGATCCCACGGGCAGAACACCTCGAACCCGTCCTCCCCGGTGTACCCCGTGCGGGAGACGGTGGCCGGTACCCCTGCCACGGCCGTCTCGGGGACGAACCGGTGACGAGGCAGCCCGGAGAGGTCCACCTTCACCAGGGGCCGCAGGACCGCTTCCGACGCCGGCCCCTGCACCGCCAGGAGGGCGAGTTCCTCCGTCGCGTCCACCACCTCCGAGGCCGCGTGGGTGCGCAGCCACGCGAGATCCGCCTCGCGTCGGGCCGCGTTCCCCACCACCAGGAACCGGTCCTCCGAAAACCGCAGCACCAGGAGATCGTCCACCATCCCCCCGGCCTCGTTGCACATGGGGGTGTAGAGGGCCTGTCCGTCCACCAACCGACGGGGGTCGTTGGCGAGCAACCGGTCCAGGTCCTCCAGGGCCCTCGGTCCCCGGACCCAGAACTCGCTCAGGTGGGAGATGTCGAAGACCCCGCAGGACGTGCGCACCGCCCGGTGCTCCGCCAAGATCCCCTGGTACTGCAGGGGCATCTCCCACCCCGCAAAGGCCATCATGCGGGCCTCCAGTCGGAGGTGATGCGCGTACAAGGGCGTGCGGGCGAGCCGTCCGTCACGCATGGATCTGCGGCCCTGGTCCGGCCCCGGAACGGTGCCAGGCGGCGTTCAGGATCGCGCACACCTCTTCGTCGGAGACCTGTCGGAAGTCCTCGTAGAACTGCCCCACGGCCATGAAGTACGGGTCCTCGTGGACGCACACCACCTCGTCCGCCTCCTGCTGGAGGCGGCGCACGCTCTCCGGAGGGGCCACGGGGACCCCCACCACCACCCGGCCCGCCTTCTTCGCACGCGCGGACCGCACCGCGGCGATCATGGTGGAGCCCGTGGCGATCCCGTCGTCCACCAGGATCACGGTACGTCCCTCCACGCGGGGAGGGGGCCGATCGCCCCGGTAGGCCCGCAACCGACGCTGGATCTCCGCCATCTGAAACGCCGCCTCCTGATCGATGTAGGCCTGGTCCACCCGCAGTGCCCAGAGGCTGCGCTCGTCCAGGTAGAGGCTCCCGTCCTCCGCCACCGCGCCGACGGCCAGCTCCGGGTTCTGCGGGGCGCGCAGCTTCCGGGGGACGATGATGTCGAGCTCCGCCCCCAAGGACGCCGCCACCTCGTCCGCCACCACCACACCCCCCCGCGGGATCCCCAGGACCAGCACGTCCTCCTCCGGTGCGACCCGGGGTCGGAGGGCCGCGGCCAGGACCCGGCCCGCGTGGTGGCGGTCCCGGAACACCAAGGCCCCCTCCTACCGGACCGCTTGGGTTCGCCGGACGTCTTGGGCCATGGCGATGGCCTCCTTTTCTTCCACCGACAAGGGATGGGAGGGGGTCCCGTTGACGAGGGTCTTCGCGTACGCCCGCACCGCCTCCCGGCCATTGAGGACGCTCAGCACCACGCCATCGCCCTTCCCGTCCAGGAGGGCCAGGGCAAAGGAAACGCGGCCGCCCACGTCCTCGAAGGCATCGAACCGCACGAGTCCCACCCGCTGGACGCACCGGCTGAGCTGCTCCCCCAGCTCCGCCAGGGAGGCGCGCGTGCTCTGGAGATCGGCCCGGAGCTCCTCAAGGCCCTGGCGGTGCTCCCGGAGCTGTTCCGCTAGAGCATCCTCCGTGCTGGCCCGGGCCACCTGCACCAGCCGTCGCACCCACGCGCCCAGAATCCCCACGAACACCAGGAGGACCCCCGTGATCGCCCCCAGTACCCAGACCAACACGTGCTCCCTCATGGCGCTCCTCCGTAGAGTTCGCGGTTCAGCCCGGGCGTCCTACCGGTTCGTGTCCGCCTCCCGGAGGAGGTCCGCGAGCCGCTCCCGGAGAAGTTCCCAGCACCGGCGCACGTGCCGGTGCTCCGTCCGCAGGTGTCCGATGGCCAGCCGGAGCACGAGACGTCCATCCAGCCGGGTATGCGAGAGGTACGCTTCCCCCGTGCGGTTCACCGCCTCCAGGAGCTGCTCGTTGAGGGCGTCCAGGGCCTCCTCCGGAACCCCCCGTGGGCGCGCGCGGAAACACACGGTACTGAAGGGCACGGGGGCCATCCGTTCGAAGTCTGGATCCTCGTCCACCCACCCCGCGAACTCCCGGGCGAGGGCGATGTGACGACGGACCATCTCCCGCAGCCCTGAAGCGCCGAACATCCGCAACACCATCCACAGCTTCAGAGCCCGGAACCGCCGACCGAGCTGGATCCCATAGTCCATGAAGTTCACCGCATCCTCCTCCGGGGTGCGGAGGTACTCGGGCACGAGGCTGAAGGCCCGCCGCAGGACTTCCGGTCGACGGGTGTAGAAGGCGGAGCAGTCAATGGGGACCGTGAGCCACTTGTGGGGGTTCACCACGAGGGAATCCGCCCGTTCGCACCCCGCGAGCACGTGCCGCTTCTCGGGGAGGATGGCAGCGACCCCCGCGTAGGCCGCGTCCACGTGCAACCAGATCCCGTACCGCTCGCAGATCTCCGCGATCTCCGGAACCGGGTCCACGCTGGTGGTGGAGGTGGTCCCCACCGTGGCCACCACGCCCGCGGGCCGCCACCCTGCCCGCAGGTCCTCCTCGATGGCCTCCGCTAAGGCGTCGGGCCTCATGCGGAACTCCCCGTCCACGGGGATCTTCCGTACGCCTTCCTGCCCGAACCCCAGCACGATGGCGCCCTTCTCGATGGAGGAATGGGCGTGCTCGGAGGTGTAAATGCGCAGCCGAGGGAGATCCGGCCTCCCCGCCATGCCCTGTTCCCGGATTCCGAGGCCAAGGGACTCCCGGGCCGCGGCCATGGCGCACAGGGAAGCGACGGACGCCGTGTCCATGATGATCCCGAACCGGGGCGGAAGTCCCAAGAGCTGCCGCAGCCAGTCCAGGGTAACCTCCTCCAGCTCCGTGGCCGCGGGGCAGGTGCGCCACAGCATCCCGTTCACGTTCAGGGCCGCACACAGCACCTCCCCCAGCACGCCGGGCGCGGAGCCCGTGATGGCGAAGTAGGCGAAAAAGCCCGGGTGGTTCCAGTGCGTGATCCCCGGCAGGAGGATTTCCTGGAAGTCTGTGAAGATGCGCTCAAAGGGCTCCGGATCCTCCGGGGGGGAGGGGGGAAGCTTCTCCCGGATCTCGCCGGGCCGCACCCGCGCGAGGACCGGGTAGCGCTCGCTGTGGTCCAGGTAGTCCGCGATCCACCGTCCGAGTCGCTCAAGTCCCTGCAGGAAGAGTTCTCCCTGTGGCCGTATATTGCTCATTTACAACCCTCCCGGGAAAGCGGTCGCACCCGCGGCGCTGGAAGGCGGTCATGGTCCTTCTCCGGGGAACCCGACGGCGCCCGGCCCCTTCCCCGCGGTGGAAGGAGGTCGGGGAGGGAACGCAGGCAACCCATCGCCGGGGCTACCGGGCTTTCGCCGCCGGCCTGGGCCTGACCGGGCTCGTGGCCACCGGGCTCGCCGTACGCGCCCTTCCGCATCTTCCGCGCGGCTATGTTCTCTTCCTCGTCCTCGCGCTCCTTGGAGGCTTCGTCGTCGTCCGCCTGCGTTCCGGTCTCCTCCTCTCCCTCCAGGTCCCCCTCGCACCCGTCTGGCTATACGGATGGCCCGCGGCTCCGCCCCTCTTCTTGCTTTCCCTCCCCGCCCTGGTCCTCCTCCATCGTACGACCTTCTGGCGAGGGTTGGTGTACTTCGGGGGTGGAACCGTCTGGTCCCTCCTCGCCGGACTCGCGTTCCAGCATGTGGTCCCTCGGTTCCGGCCCCCTTGGGGGGAACTCGGCGGCATGGCCCTGGGAGGCACGGTGTACGCGGTAGGCACCGTACTCACCGTCGCCGCAGGCCACTACCTCGCCACGGGCCGCCTGGACCCCCTCTCTCCGCGGGGCCTTTTGGGGACGGGTGGGGTGGTGTTTCTGGTCGCCGGTCCCCCCTCGTACCTGATGGTGCTGGCCACGCAGAACCCTTCTCAGCCCCACCTGCTCACCCTCGCCATCTGGCTCCTCACCGCGATGGCGCTGAAGGGGTTCCTGGAGACCCGGGAGGCCAATACCCGGTTGCGGGAGGCTCTCACGGAGCTCCAGCAGCTCTCCGTCACGGATCCCCTCACGGGCCTCTTCAACCGCCGCCACTTCATGGAGATCCTGGAGCGGGAGATGAGCCGGCACGGCCGATACGGGCAGCCCTTTTCCTTACTGCTCCTCGACGTCCGCAACCTCAAGCACATCAACGACACCCGGGGACATCCCGCGGGCGATGCCGTGCTCTGCTCGGTGGCGGACGCGCTCCGCGGCCGGCTGCGTAGGAGCGACCTCGCCTTCCGCATCGGCGGGGACGAGTTCGCAGTCCTCCTCCCTCACACGGACCCCCAGGGGGCGTACCGCCTCGCCCTTGGCCTCTACGACCGGCTCCGCGCTCAGGATCCCCTCGCGGACGTCACCATCGGCGTGGCCGGGTTCCCCGCGCACGCCCGGGACCCCACCTCCCTCATCGCGGCCGCGGACGCAGCCCTCTACCGGGCCCGGGCCGTCGGGGACCCCGTGGGGATCGTGCAATCGCCTTAAGCGGACGAGGGCTTCGGCCGCCCCTCCAGCTCGCCGCCTCACGGGAAGGGATCTGTGGCGGAGGGGGTGGGACTCGAACCCACAAGGGCTTGCGCCCACCGGTTTTCGAGACCGGCCCCTTAGCCAGTTCGGTGCACCCCTCCGGCCCTATTCTACCTGGATTCCGACCTCCTGCACCGTCTCCGCCACCGCCCGGCCTTGGGGGGGAGGCTTTCGAGGGAGGCACGGGTGCCCTACCCTTCCAGCAAGGCCTCCACCCGGAAGGCCCGGGCGAACAGCGTGAGGCCAAGGGCCACCGCGCCCACCCCGAGGAGCAGGGCCGCGCCCCCCACCTTCGCGGGGTGCACCTCGGGCCGGAGGGTGACGAACAGGAGGGATCCCATGGCGGGCGCTATGGCCAGGAACTGCCCCAGGGTACTGGCCGTTCCCACCCGGAGGGGGCCGAGGGAGGGGAAGGCGAGCGCAACCGTGGACGCGATGAGGTCTGCCCACAGGGCCATGGGGAGCGGCACGAAGAGCGCGATGCCCAGGTAGAAAGACGGGATCCGCGGGGCGCCGAGCCGGTTGAGCCCCAGGACGGGGAGTCCGATGGCCACCGCGGTGAGCACCGCCCACGAGAGGGCCACCAGGAGAAACGAGCTGAAGAGGAACGCGGCGAAGATCTCCCGGGGCCGGTAGGGCGCGCTGAGGAGGAGTTCGAGCCCTCCCCGGGCCGCCTCGCTCGTGACCGTGGCCTGGGCCAACACCGCGCCTGCCACCGAAGCCAGGACCCCCACCAGGTACGGTCCCTGCACCACCACGAGCGCCAGGGCCACCACGAGGGGATCGTCCGGAAGAGGGCCCACCAGGATCCCGAGTCCTTCCCGCAGGCGCACCGTGACCCCTCCTCCGGGGAGGTAGACCGGTGCCAGCATGATGGCGAGGGCGAGGATGCCGTAGCCGAGGGGCGCGAGGGCGAGCTTCCCCTTTTGGTCCCGGATCACCCGCCACAGGAGGGCCCCGCACAGACGTCCGGCATCCCTGAGTTCACGCATCCGCCGAATCCTCCAGGAGCCCGAAGTACACCTCCTCCAGGGGACTTCCGAGGCCCGCCGCCTCCCACACCTCCAGGCCTGCCTCCACCAGGGCCCGCACGAGTCGCCCGACCTCCTCGTCCCCACCCACCTCCACCACCCACCGGCTCCCTTCTCGGGTACCTTCGACTCCCAGCCGCGCGAGAACCGACCGCGGATCTCCTCCCACCCGCAGCGCCACCCGCCGCCTCGGGGCAAGGCGGCCCCGCAGCTCTTCCGCGGTCCCCCGAGCCAGGATCCGGCCCGCGCCCAGCAGCACCACGTCCTCCCCCAGCTCGCCCGCCTCGTAAAGGTTGTGGGTGCTGACGAGGATGGCACATCCCGAGCGTGCCAGGTCCCGCATGAGGGCCCGCATGGCGCGAGCGGCCTCGGGATCCATCCCGGCCGTGGGTTCGTCCAGGAGCAGGACCCGGGCTCCCTGCAAGAGCGCCCGGGCCGCGGCCACCCGCTGGGCTTGGCCCCGGCTCAGGGTTCCCGCACGGCGGGAGGCGAGGTCGAGCACGCCGAGTCGCTCCAGGGCCGCCTCGATCCCGGCCTGGCGGATTCCCGAGGGCATCCCCAGGATCCGGGCCCAGAACTCCAGGTTCTCCCGGACCGTGAGGCCGGGATGCAGGGCGGGACGGTGGGGGAGGTAGGCGACGTGGCGCTTCGCGTCCGGATCCCGGTGGACGTCCTGGTCGAGGATCCGGACGCGGCCCGATCGGGGCGGGAGGACCCCGGCGCCCACCCGGAAGAGGGTGGTCTTGCCCGCGCCGTTCGGCCCCAGGACCACGTGCAGGCCCGGGCCGAACTCCGCGGTCACCTCCCGGAGGACCTCGGATCTCCCGTAGCCTGCGCAGACCCCATCGAAGGCCAGCACCGCTTGCACCTCCCCATGGCCCGGAGTATATAGGCAATTGTGCTGCGCACACGAGCCATCCCCGCGGCCCTGTGGCGGGCTCTTATCGGAAGCCCCCTGGAGACCCAGCGTCTCCGGCACGAGCGGCTCACGAAAGTGAAGGGGCTCGCGGTTTTCGGGGCGGATGCCCTCTCCAGCAGCGCCTACGCCACGGAGGAGATCCTCCGCGTCCTGATCCTGGCGGGGACCGCGGCGGTCGCCCTCACGGTCCCCGTCTCCCTGGCCATCGTGGGCCTGATGGCCATCGTGGCGTTCTCCTACTACCAGACGATCCACGCCTACCCGAGCGGAGGGGGAGCATACATCGTGGCCCACGAGAACCTGGGCATCCTGCCAGGCCTCGTGGCGGCCGCCGCGCTCCTGGTGGACTACATCCTCACGGTGGCCGTCAGCATCTCCGCGGGCGTGGCCGCCATCACCTCGGCCCTCCCGGAGCTCTTCCCCTACCGGGTGGAGCTCGCGCTCGGATTCATCGCCCTCATCACCCTGGCGAACTTGCGCGGCGTGCGCGAATCGGGGACCATCTTCGCCATCCCCACCTACTCCTTCATCCTGGCCTTCGGCGGGACCATCCTGGCTGGCCTGTGGGCTTGGAGCAGCGGAACGCTTCCCCACGCGGAGTCCGGATCTCCCCCTCCCGCTACCTCCCCCCTCACCCTCTTCCTCGTGCTCCGGGCCTTTGCCTCCGGCACCGCAGCCCTCACGGGCATCGAGGCGGTGAGCAACGGCGTGCAGGCCTTCTATCCGCCCGAGGCCCACAACGCCAGCCGGGTGCTCATCCTGATGGTCAGCCTCCTGGGAAGCTTCTTCTTCGGCACGAGCTTCCTGGCTCGGGAGATGGGCATCCTTCCCCGGGAGGAGGAAACCGTGGTCTCCCAGATCGCCCGGGCCGTCTTCCAGGGAGGTTGGCCGTACTATGCCGTCCAGGCAGCCACCATGCTCATCCTCGTGCTGGCGGCCAACACGGCGTTTGCGGACTTCCCCCGCCTGAGTTCCATCCTGGCCCGGGACCGCTACCTCCCCCGACAGCTCGCCAACCTGGGGGATCGCCTCGTGTTCGCCAACGGGATCCTCCTGCTCGGCATCACCGCATCCCTCCTCATCGTGGCCTTTCGGGCCACCGTCCACAACCTCATCCCCCTCTACATGGTGGGCGTGTTCGTGGCGTTCACCCTCTCGCAGGCGGGCATGGTGCGTCACTGGCTCCTGGAGCGCACGGGCCGCTGGCGGCTGAAGCTCGGCATCAACGCGTTCGGGGCCCTGTGCACCGCGGTGGTCGGCGTCGAGGTGGCGGTGGTGAAGTTCCTGGACGGTGCATGGATCACCGTATTCGTGATCGGCGCCTTCGTCCTCCTCATGCGGGCGGTCCACCGACACTACGAGGACGTGGCCCACCAGCTCTCCCTGGAGCACGCGAAGCCTCCCCGACCCTTCAAGGCCCACAAGGTCATCGTGCCCGTGAACGCGGTGCACCGGGGCATCCTGGAGGCCCTGCGGTACGCGAAGGCGGTGAGCGACGACGTCACCGCGGTGTACGTGGAGATCGAGCCGGGTGCCCGGGAGGAGATCGAGCGGAAGTGGGAACGCTGGGTTCCGGACATCCCCCTCGTGGTCCTCCCCTCCCCGTACCGCTCCGTGGTGGGCCCCATCCTCCTCTACCTGGATCAGGTGCAGCGGGAGGCGGGGCCCGAGACCGCCCTCACCGTGGTGCTGCCCGAATTCGTGCCCCGGAAGTGGTGGCACCACTTCCTCCACAACCAGACCGCCCTCATGCTGAAGTTCGCCCTGCTCTTTCGCCAGCGCAGGCTCCGGCGGTACAAGGTCCTGGCGGACGTGCCGTACTACCTCACCAAGTAGCCCCGCGCGCCCCCGGCGCGCTACACTCGGGAGGGCATGGGGCGTTGGTCCTCCGTCCTGCTGGTGGCCTGCCTGGGACTCCTGGCCTGCCAGAGTCCCCGCACATCGCTCGTGGAGTACCGGAACGCGGAACTGGGCATCGCCCTCCGCCACCCCCAGGGCTGGGACGTTCTCGTCGCGCCGGAGGGGAACTGGGTCCAGATCGTCCCGTCCGGGGCGGGACCCCACCCGGATCCGTACCGGTACGCGGAGTTCATCAGCGTGCGGGTGTTGGTTGGCCAGGTTTCTTCCTCCGAGGAGGTCCTCCGGCAGCTCGCCTTCTCCCTCCTTCCCTTCCACGGGGTGGCGAAGTTCCAGCGGGAGGAGGTTCCGGGACCCGAGCGCTACCGCTTCGAGGGGACCGGAACCGCGGCGGAGGCCCAGTGGGCGGGGATCGGACTCCTGGTGGTGGACCCCGGGCGCGTCGTGCACGTGGTGTGCGCAAAGCCCGTCGAGCGGTGGCGTCAGGGGCAGCGGGAGTGCGACGCGGTCATCGGGAGCGTGCAACTGCTCACCGGGCGGTAGGCGGGAGGACGTGGGTCTGGACGACGCGGCCGCCCCCGTGCCGGGCGATCCGCTCGCCGAGGGTCCGCACGTGATCCGCCATCCGGTGAGCGGGATATGAGAGGGGCGCAAAGATCACCGCGAGGCACCGGCGCGTGCCTTCCGTGATGGCGGTGCGCAAGGAGTCGTTGGTGGGTCCTCCCATGGGGCCCTCCTCGTCCGCCACCACCAGCCGCCCCTCCGCCCGGAAGGTGCCCTTTCCTAAGGACTCGTAGGCCTCGCCCGGCCCGCCGAGCCGCACGCAGACCTCTCCCCGCACCCGATCCAGGTCGTAGAGCCCGATGGGAAGGAGGAACTCCAGGGAGCAGAGGTTCACCACGTCCACCAGCAGGTTGATGCGGGGAAGGCCGTCTCCCCGTAGGACGCGACGCAGGAGGGCCTCTGAGGAGGGCCGGTTCTTCGTGGGATCCTCCCCCAGCAGCCGGTACAGCTCCCGGGCATGCCTCAGGGCCTCGATCTCGCCGGGCGGCCTGCCCGCGTACTTCCCGCGGAGGGCCTGCTGGAGCCCCATCGCCTCTGCCCAGACCTCCGGGGCCTCCCGGGTCGTCCGGAGGTCTTCCGCGTGCACCACGCCCAGACGGACCCGCTCCGCGAGCTCTGGGGCGAGCTGGACCTCCACCCTCGCACCTCCGGAACCGGGATGGTCCTCGATCCGCAGCTTGATTTTGCCCCACGTGTCTGGAATGGTGGAATGGAGCCCACGCGCGGGAGGGTATGCGCTTGACATGACCGCCACCTTCGTGGACGAAGACCTGGTGTGGATCCGGATCCCGGTGCCGTTCCCCGTGGGTACCGTAAACAGCTACCTCGTGCGCACGGCCTCCGGAGCCCTCCTGATCGACGCGGGGATCTGCACCCCTCAGGCCCTGGAGGCGGTGGAGGAGGCTCTGGACACCGCGGGGGTCCCGCCGGAGGCCCTCCGGGCCATCGTGCTCACGCACGCGCACCCCGACCACATCGGCCTCGCGGGGCACATCCAGCAGCGGACGGGAGCCCCCATCTTCCTCTCGCGGAAGGAAGCCGAGACCGCGCGGAGGGTGTGGATGGGTCCCCTGGAGGAACGGCTCAGGACCGTGGCGGAGCTGTACGCGGCCCACGGCATGCCCGAAGCCCTCATCCAGGAAGTGGTGCAGCGATCCCGAAGGGTTGCCGCACTGGTGGCCCCCTTCCAGGAGGTGCGCGCGCTCGGCGAAGGCGAGGACTTCGCCCTGGACGGGTTCTCGGCGCGCGTGTACAGCGTCCCGGGACACAGCGACGGACACATCGTCCTCCTGGATCCCCGGGGACGGATGTTCTGCGGGGACCATGTGCTCCCCACCATCTCCCCCAACATCGCCCTGTACCCGGGCGCGAGCGAAAACCCCCTCCGGGACTACCTGGCCTCCCTGCGTAGGGTTCGAGACCTGCCGGTTCGCCTCGCCCTGCCGGGCCACGGGGACCCCTTCGCGGACTGGACCGGCCGCGTGGACTGGCTGCTGGATCACCACGCCCACCGCCTTGAGGCTATCCTGCGCGCGCTTCCCCGGGCGGGTGCGGCTGCCTACGAAGTGGCGCAGGAGATTTTCGGACCTGATCTCCGGCAGGAGGAAGCGGCCTTCGCCCTTGCGGAAACCCTGGCACACCTGGAGTGGCTCCGGGCGGAAGGGTACGTGGCCCGCACCGCAAACCACCGGATTCGATACCGACCCTTGCGGGAATCCGTGGGAATCCGTTTCCGTCCGGAAGAATGAAGAATAAGGAGGGGATGCATGCCGAGGACGCAGGTGGTGGAGAGGGGCGTCGTGCTCCTGGACCTGGAGCTGGGCGGCACGCCCCAGGTGCTCGGCGCCTATCTCCTCCTGGACGGGGAGCCCGCCCTGGTGGAGGTCGGGCCATCCTCGTGTCTAGGAGCCCTTGAGGCGGGGCTCGCGGAGCACGGGCTGGCGGTCTCCGACCTCCGGGCCGTGGTGGTCACCCACATCCATCTCGACCACGCGGGGGCCGCGGGCGTCCTCGCCCGCCGCAACCCCCATCTCCGCGTCTACGTGCACCCCGTGGGCGCTCCGCATCTCGCCCATCCCGAGCGCCTGGTGCGCAGCGCGCACCGCCTGTACGGGGACCTCCTGGAGGCGCTTTGGGGGGAGGTGGCCCCGGTGCCTCCGGACCGCATCGTGGCGGTGCAGGACGGGGAACGTATCCGGGTGGGAGGTCGCATGCTCCGGGTCCTGAACACCCCCGGCCACGCCAACCACCACCACGTGTTCCTGGACGAGCGGACCGGGCTGATGTTCACGGGGGACGCGGCGGGTGTCTGCCTGCCGGGATGCTCCGTGGTGCGGCCACCCACGCCCCCACCGGAGCTGGACCTGGAGGTCTGGGATCGCACCCTGGACCGCATGCGGGAGATCGCGCCCCGGTGCCTGGCCCTCACCCACTTCGGCGTGCGGGACGATCCGGAGACGGTGCTCGAGGAGATGCGCCGGCGGCTGCGGGAGATGGCGGAGGTGCTGCGGCCCGGATGGGAGGCGGGGGAGGATGTAGAGCGGCTCACGGAGCGGCTCCGACGCTACCTGGACCCGGAGATCGAGGCCCGGTGTGGAGCCCAGACCGCGGCCCGACAGGAGACGGCCGCGAGCTACCGGCTCAACGTCCTGGGCTTTGTCCGCTATTTCGAGAAGACCCGATCGGCTTCCGGGTAATGGGCGACGGTTCCTTGCTGCGGGATGGACAGCCCTCGGCGGAGGGTGCGGGGATGCGTGGGAGACACCGTCGGGGAATTCAGGAGGCCATCGCGGAGGCGCTGCGGACCGAGATCCTTCGGCAACCCCCTGGAGCGCGTCTGGCGTCCGTGGACGTGCTGGCGGCCCGGTTCGGCGCAAGCCCCAAGACCGTGGTGGCCGCACTGCAGGCCCTCGCCCGGGAGGGGCTCGTGGTGATCCGGCCGCGGGTGGGCGTGTTCGTGGCGGGTCAGGCTGCGAATTCCGGGATCAGTTCCTCCAGCACATCCTCCAGCTGACGTGCGGGTTCGTACCCAAGCTCCTGCCGGGCCCGCGCGATGCAGAAGTGGTGCGGAGCGCACATGGCCTGGAAGTTCTCCGGGGTCAGCAGCTCCCGTCCCGGGACCCGGAGCAGTTCTCCGAGCGCCCGCAGGACGACCGCCCCGGGTCGGACCAGGAAGCGGGGCACGGACACCACGCGTACCCGGACGCCCAGGGCCCGGGCCCCGAGCTCCAGGAGCCCCCGGAGGGTCCTGCGCCTCCCGTCTGTGATGTTGTAGGCACGGCCTGCCGCGTGTGGGGCCGTGGCCGCCAGCAGGTGGGCTCTCGCCACATCCTCCACGTGCACGAGATCCACGGGCACGGTCCCTCCCTCCACCACGGGGAACCACCCGCCCCGCAGGACGGAGATCGCGGTGGGCAAGAAGTAGGGATCTCCAGGTCCGTACACAAAGCAGGGTCGCAGGATCACCACCGGGAGTCCGTGCTCCGCCATGTACCGCAGGCAGAGCGCTTCCGCCCGCACCTTGGATTCCCCATAGGGGCCGCTGGGGTGTGGCGGCGTGTCCTCGTCCGCCCCTTCCGGCGCGGCCTCCCCGTACACCGCCACGGAGCTCGTGAACACCACCCGCCCGATCCCCGCGGCCGCCGCGGCCCGCAGGACGTTCTCCGTCCCGTCCACGTTCACGCGGAACAGGGTCTGCGCATCCGCGTTCGGGCCTAGGGCCGCGGCCACGTGGAACACCGCATCGCACCCCTCACACGCCCGCGTGAGGGCGGGGAGGTCTTCCAGGGTCCCGAAGATCACTTCCGCTCCCACCGCGCGCAGGCGCGCGGGATCCCGACCGGGCCGTACAAGCCCCCGCACCCGCCACCCGTGGGCCCGAAGAAGTGACACGAGGTGGCTCCCGATGAACCCCGTGGATCCTGTCACGAAGGCCAGCATCCAGAGAACGATCTTACCGGACGGACCGGCCTCCCGTCAGTACAGTTCCCGCCGGAGGCGGTCCGCGAGGATCCATCGATCCCCGGCCCGCCGGACCATTCCCATGCGCTCGAACCTCCCCAGCCACCTGTTCACGCTCTCCCGGGTGGCCCCGATGAGGTGGGCGAGTTCCGTCTGGGAGAGCCGGGGGCAGAGCACGGTACCGTCATCTTGCCGCTCTCCCTGCTCGACCCCTAGCCGGAGCAGGATCCGCACCAGGCGCCCCCGCACGTCGAGGAACGCGGCGTCGCGCACCTGCAGGTCGGCAGCCTGAAGCCGCTGGCCCAGCAGGTGGATCAAGCGCAGGGCGACCTCGGGTCGCTGCCGGAGCCAGCCGACCAGATCCTCGCGGGCTACGAACAGCACCACGCAGTCGTCCTGCGCCACGCCGTCCGCCGAGCGCACTCCGCCATCGAGCACGGGGACTTCTCCCACGACCTCGCCCGGGCCCAGCAAGGCCAGGGTCCGCTCCCTTCCGTCCGTGGAGGTGAAGCCCACCCTCACCCGTCCCCGCTCCACGAGGTAGACGCCGGTGGCGGGGTCGCCCTCCCGGAAGATCACCTCGCCCCGGTGGTACAGCCGCCGCCGCACCGCGCCCGCCAAGGGGGCCAGTTCCGCTGCGGTATACCCGGCGAACAGCGGCAGGCGCGCCAGCTCGGGCTCCCCGGCCGTACCGGGCGGGGCGGCCTTGACCGGTCCCGCCTCGTGCGGCTCCTGCTGGTGCGCGTTCTGCAGCCCGAAGACCGCCAGCATCCCCTCCCCCAGGAGGTTTGACACCGGGACGCCGCACCGTTCCACGACCCGACGCGCGAGGTCGTAGAACTGCCCCAGGAGCCCGCGCCCGTCTTCCGGCTCACCGGCGGCCTTGCCGGTGTTGCGGTCGGCGAGCACCACGGTGACCACGCTGTGACTGGAGGCGGACGTCCCGGCCAGCGTCCGGGCGGTCCCGCAGTAGGGACAGAACTTCGCGCCGGCGGGAACCAGCAGCCGCTGACAGGTCAGGCAGACCCTCGCCTTCCTCCTCATCCCCACCCCCGGATGGTCCGCCCGCACCATCCATCTGATGCAAGCGTACCACGAAGGCGGGCCGGTGTCAGCGCGGCCCCGCCGGCTCCCTGTGACGCAGTTCACCTCGCCGCGGTGGCCTGGCTCACTGCAGCCCGCGCGAGCACCCGCTACCGTGATCTGCGACGCTTCGTTCCAGGAGGAAGACACACATGGCCGTCATGGTGACCGCCGACGTTCCGGGTCAAACCCAGGAAGGGTACGAGGAGACCATCCGGCTCCTCGGCCGCGCCCTCCGGGAGGCTCCGGGCTTCATCATGCACTTCGGCTACCCCATCGAGGGCGGCTGGCGCGTGGTGGAGGTCTGGGAGTCGTCGAAGGACGCCGCAGAGTGGTTCGCCCGCCACGTCCGCCCCAATCTCCCTGCGGACCTCCAGCCCCAGCGTCGGGTGCAGGAGCTCCACACCCTCATCCGATGATGCGCCGGACGGACAAGTCTCGGTCGAGGGCCGGCAACGCCACCCGCCCCGTGGTCTGGACAACGATCATCATGATAAGCGACATGGGGTAGTCGCCTCACCGGCTGACGTGCTCCCCTGGGGGCATTCTGGGGAGGAAAGTCGAGACCTATTGTAAAGGAGAGACCTCTATGCTTGAGTGGCAAACTCGACGGGATACCGTGGCACTCGCCATCGCTGGTGCCATCCTCACGCTGGTCCTCAATGCGCTACATCCGCACCCGAGCGACCCCACGCCTGAGGCGTTCTTGCGCCTGGTGGCGGCGCACCCCTACTGGGTCACGCTCCACCTGGGGCTCAGCCTGGGGATTCTACTCATCGTGGGCGCGCTGGCGGGCCTCACGGACGCCCTGCGGGAGACGCCTGGCGCGCGCCTAGCGCGCTTCGGCCTTCTGACTGTGCTGTTGGGCGCCTCTCTGTTTCTGGTCAACTTCGCCATCGACGGGATCGCTATGCAGGGCATTGCCCGCGCGTGGACCGGGGCTGCGCCAGCCGAGCAGGTAACAGCCTTGCGGATCGCCGACGCGCTTGACCGCGCGAACTTCGGCCTCTACACGTTTGAGACCATGCTGCTGCCGGGGCTGCCTTTCGTCCTGTACGGGCTCGCGGTCGTACGCAGTGGCAGCTATCCGAGGCTGCTGGGCTGGGTCGGTGTCCTAGGCGGCAGCGTGTCCTTGGCCGCCGGACTGCTGCAGGCGTACACCGGTCGCTCACCGCTGGCCAGCGTACTCTTCGTGGGCGGCTCGATGCTGGTCACGCTGTGGATGCTGATGCTCGGAGTCGCGATGTGGCGCCTCGCGGGGCGATCATCCACCGCAGTTGAACCGGCGGCGCTTGTTGGGCCAGGATGACAATGACCCCCGGCTTCTCGACCGCACCGTTAGGCCACGGGCGGATCGTAGGGTCATCTGGTGTGAGGGAGCTGCGACATGGCACAGATCGGACAGGAGATCGTCAACCCCCGGACCGGGCAACGCGTCCGGTTCGTCGAAACGGCGGATGCGTCCGGCGGTGCGCGGCTCGTCCTCGAGTGCGTGAGCCCGCCCAGCGCGGAACGGGAGCCCGAGCATGTCCACCCCTACCAGACCAATCGGTTCGCGGTGCGTCGCGGCGCGCTCCGTTTTCGCATTGCCGGTCTGGAGCGCGTCGTGGCCGCCGGCGAGGAAGTGAGCATCCCGCCGGACACGCCGCACCATTTCTGGGTCGAGGGCAGCGAGCCCGCCGAATACCGGCAGGAATTCGAGCCGGCCCTGAACACGGAAAGCTTCTTCGAGGCCCTCTTCGGCCTCGCCCAGGCCGGGCGGTTGAGCCGCAGCGGGATGCCGCCGGTCCTGCTCCTCGGCGTGTTCGGACAGAGGTTCTGGCCGACCGTGCGCCTCACGCGGCCCCCGAGTTGGGTCCAGCGGTTCACGTTTGCCGTGCTGGGGCCGCTCGGCCGGTTGCTCGGCCAGCGCTTGCCCTCGGCTCGGGATAACGGGTGAAGTGCGGAACTGAGGCACCCGTTCGAACGGGGCGAACCGCGGCCTGAAAAGCATTAGGTGGCGCCGGACAAGGGGAACCTCGGCCAAAGGAGCCTGTCATGGACCAATCGCAGACGGCAGCCACGTTCCACTGGGCAACGCCACTCGGGGTGAGTGTGATTTGCTTTCTGGTGTCGGGAGTTGTCCATCTCTTGATCGGGATCCTCACGCCGATCTTCGTCAACTCACAATTCGGACGTAGCGCCATCTTCATCTCGCAGCGAACCGACAGCCAGCTCTTCCGGGCAGCGCCATCCGACCTGCTCGACAGGAACAAGGAGCTGGCGACGTTCCGCACGCTCTTCTTGACCAACGCGGGCGGGTCCCTGGTCATCATTGGCCTCTTCATCGTGTCCCTCGCATGGTTCGGCCTTCGCCAGCACCAGGTGTGGGCGTTCGTAACCCTCGTTCTGGCGGGACTGGTCGTTCTCCCCTACTGGTTTCTCGTTTTCAAGCCCTACCTGAACGCGGGCATCTCCATTCGGTTCGCCGACCTTCCGCCGATCTTTTGGATACCAACTCTCGTCCTGCTCCCGGGGATCATCTTCGGTTGGCTCGGCCTGCGCTCCTCTTGAGCCACATTGACCGGCAAGGCGAACTGGCGGGTGAAGCGCAGTGAGTACGAGCATCACAAAACCGGGCCAGGCGGAGTGGAGCACCGTCTTCTACCAGGGCATCCACGCCCCCTACCTGCACAGCGGCGACCGGCGCAGCGAGCAGGCTACCGTCCGGCCTAGGCGGGGAAGTGCGGCCGTTCACACCGTGGCCGTGACCGGTTTTATATCCACCGGCCGGCCCGCACAGTACCCTGAAGGAACGCCGCCGTAGAGGAGGTCACGGTGCCGTCTCGGGACGAACAGGCCATCTACCGGGAGGTCGAGGCGTTCTCCCGTGCGTGGAACGCCGCGGACGCCGACACCCTCGCCGCCTTCTTCACCGAGGACGCGGTTCGGGTGGGTGCGTTCGGGGACGTCCAGCACGGCCGCGGGCAAATCGCCGCGGCCTTCCGACACCTCCTGCAGGAGCGCATGGCGGGGGCCACCGTCCAGCAGGAACAGGGGACGGTACGCATGCTCTCCCCAGAGATCGCCGTCTGGCAAGGCGGGATCCAGATCCGCCTCCCCGGGGGGACGCTGCTTCAGGGACACGCGGTCCAGGTCATGAGACGGGTGGGCGACCGCTGGCTCATCGTGGAAGCCCACCCCAAGCTCTTCCCGACAGCCCCGGAGGTGCCGGGGCCGTCTTTCACTCCGCACGAGCGGGCCTGACGACAGAGAGGAGAGAAGCGCGATGAGCGATGCGACGGGCACCATGCGGGAGTACCTGGAAGCCGTCTCCCGCCGGGACTTCGAGGGAATCCGCCGGCTGCTCCACCCGAAGTACTCGTACGCGGGCTCCGACGGCCAGCGCCTGGACGGGCCCGAGGCGGGCGTCGCCGTGGCCCGGATGTACACGGCCGCGTTCCCCGACCTCACCTTGGACGTCACCCGCATGCACGCCGTGGGCGACAGCGTGGTGGTCACGGAGTTCACCGCCCGCGGCACCCACCGAGGGGAGCTCATGGGCGTCGCGCCCACGGGGCGGAGGATCGAGGTCCCGGTGTGCAACGTGGTGGACGTGCAGGACGGCAAGATCCTCGCGGAGCGCGAGTACTTCGACACGGGACTCCTGCACCAGCAGCTCGGCCTGGCCGGCCGGACCGCGTAGGAAGAGCCACCGGGAGGGCCGCACACGGGGGTGTGGGGTGACGCACTGGTCCTTGCTCCCAGAGCTGGCGAGACAGCGCATGAGTCAGCAGCTCGCGGACGCGGAGGCCGCCCGCAGGGCCCGGCTGGCAGAAAGGGCCAGGCAGGGGAAAGGCGGGAACGGTCCGGGCCGGAGGGTGGCCGTGGCCGCGTGGGGTGCGGTGCTGGCGTGGGCGGCGCGGTTGGGCATGTCCTGGGCACGCTCGTCCGCGCTCTTCAGGGGGACGAAACCGAACTGAAGCCGGTGGATCAATTGGCGAGGGGAAGGAACCGACAGAACGCAAGACACAACACACGGGGGTGAGCGATGGGTCAAGCAGCTCGCTGGCAAATCTCCGGCGAGTACTTCGAGAACTGCTCGTGCGACGTGGTCTGCCCCTGCGAGGTCTCGCCCCTGGGCTTCATGCAGGCGCGGCCGGACCAGGGCCACTGCAACGTGTACCTGGTCTTCCACGTGAGGGAAGGGGCCTACGGCGGGACCCGGCTGGACGGGCTGAACGCCGTGGTCGCGATCCACGCCCCCGGTCCCATGGCGCAGGGGGACTGGACCGTGGCCGCCTACCTGGACGCCCGCGCCTCCGCCGCCCAGCAGGAGGCCCTGGGCGCCATCTTCTCCGGGAGCGCGGGAGGGCCCCTGAGCGCCGTCGTGCCCCTCATCACGAAGAACCTGGGGGCCAAGGTGGTGCCCATCGAGTACCGGAACGAGGGCCGCAAGCGCAGCGCCCGCATCGGCGGGATCCTGGAGGCCGTGGTGCAGGCGGTGCCCGGCGCGAACCCGGAGGAAGAAGTGGTGAAGCGCAACGTGCACCCCATGTTCCCGGAGCTCGTACAGGCCACCGGGTTGGTGAGCCGGTACACGGACCACGGCCTGCAGTGGGACCACATGGGCAAGAACGCGGACTACGCGGCCTTCCGGTGGACCGGGCCGTGACCGAGAGCCCCGCGCTTCCGCAGGCCCGCAGAGCGATGGTCGCGGCGGTCCTCCTGATGGCCATCGCCGCCTGGGCGGTGGTGGTCCGGCAGGCCACCGGGGACGACCAAATGGCCATGAGCCCCGCGGTGTTCCTCGGCAGCTGGACGACCATGATGTTGGCCATGATGCTCCCGTCCGCGCTCCCGGTGCTGCTCACCTTCGACCGGATCCAGGCGGGCAGGCGGAAGCAGGGGGGGTCCGGCGTGCCCACCTGGGTCTTCCTCGTGGGGTACCTGGTGGTGTGGACCGCGTTCGGTGGTGTGGCCCTGGGAGTCCGGGAGTTGCTCGGAGCTGTGGGGGTCTCGCTCCACGGGCAGGGTGCCGCCGGCGTGCTTCTGGTCCTGGCTGGAGTCTACCAGTTCTCGCCCCTCAAGCACGCGTGTCTGGGGAAGTGCCGGAGTCCGCTCGGCTTCGTGCTCGGCTCCTGGCGGGACGGACGGCCGGGGGCCGTCCGCATGGGCCTGGAACACGGGATCTCGTGCCTCGGCTGCTGCTGGGCCCTTTTCTTGGTTCTGTTCCCCCTGGGGCTCATGAACCTGGCGGCCATGGCGGCCCTGACCGCCCTCGTCTTCGCCGAGAAGGTCCTGCCTGCCGGTCCGAAGCTCGCCCGCGCCACGGGGTCCGGGCTCGTTGCCTGGGGGCTTTTCACCCTGGCACGGGCGGGCTTCGTGTGAAACCGGAAGTCCGTCTAGCCGTGGTTACGGGCCCGCCGACTCCCCCAGCCGGACCGCGTGGGACCGGAAGTGCAGCTCGAAGGAGGTCTCCCACTCTTCCTCGGTGCGGTCCACGTCCATGGCTTCCTCCCGGGTGGCCAGAAACGGCGTCCGCAGCGCCCACGGGCCCACGAGCTCCACCTCCAGCTCCACGGCCCGCTCGTTCAACACCACCTGGGCGCCGGGGGCCACCCGGTCCGCGGCGCGCTGGGCGGCTGCGTACAGGCGCCGGATGGCCGCCCAGTTCTGCAGCACCTCCTCCGCCCGCCACCGGGCCTCGTCCTCGGTGCGGCCCCTCACGGGCTGCGGAAAGAGGTAGGCTCCTTCCGGATCCCGCAGCCGCACCTCCCACCGGGGTGGATCTTCCACCGGTCCCCGGAACTCGAACCGGTAGGTGACCCCGAAGGCTTCGAACATCTCCTCCCACTCGCGGTACGGCGGACGCACGGTTTGCTCCTTGTCCCCCAGGTTTGCCCTACAATGGTAGCGCAATCAAGACACGGGGGGAGACCATGGTACGGTTTGCCGCAGCCCTCGCGGTCCTGCTCCTCGGTTCCGCATCCCTCGCGCAAGGATCGACGGAGGACGGGACCGTCTACATCTGCAACGAGGTGGCCTTCCGGATCCGGACGGCTGCGGCGGGCCAGAGCATCGAGCAACGGCGGGAGGCAGTGCGGCTGCGCCTCGTCCAGGCCTACGCCCGAGGACGCATCACCGCGGCCCACATCACCCTGCGCAGGGTGCCCGGTGGGTGGGCCATCTCCGTGGGCGATCAGCTCCTCGTCACCGTGACCCCGGCGGACGGCCAGGCGAACGGGACCACCGCGGCCGCCCTCGCCCGGGTGTGGCTCGGGCGGCTCCGGGATCTCCTGCCCCGGTGCCGGTTAGAGGGGCCTCCCGACGTTCGGCCGTAGCACGAGGAGTCTGGCGGCTTTGCGAAGAACCTCACCATCAACTCCTCGCTAAAGGGAGGGCTGCCGAGATGGGGATCTACCCCGCGGACGCGTACGAGTACCTGGTGAAGGCCCGGGAGCGGCTGCTGGGCTGGGTGGGAGGACTGTCCCAGGAGCAGTACACGCAGGAGTTCCCCATCGGCCTGCGCAGCATCCGGGCCACCTTGGTGCACATGGCCAGCGCGGAGTGGGGATACGTGCGGCGCCTGCTGGGAGAACCCGTTCCGCCGCCACAGGAGCGGCCCTTCGCCCCGCACGCGCAGGGGACGTTTGCGCCCTTCGCGGAGGCGTGGGCCCGTCAGGCGGAGGAGACCCGCCGGGTCTTGCGCTCCATCGAGGACTGGAACCGGCCCGCGGAGTACGTCATCCCGCTGGGCGGGCGCCCGCGTCGCTACCGCACCACCGCGGCTGGGATCGCCACCCAACTCCTGTTCCACGAGGTGCACCACCGGGCGCAAGTTATGGCCATGCTGCGGCAGCTGGGGATCCCCGCGGAGAACCTGGACTACTCCGTGCTCATGTTCGAGCCCGTGGAGGAATAAGGCCCAAGGGTTTCGAGGGCCAGGCGGGCACACAGGGAGCCCTGCCGGGCGGCTTCCTCGAGGGCAGCGGCCCTCGCCCACCGCCAGTCGGTGTAGTGGGTGACCCCGGGGTCAGAGGAGGGCTGAGGGAGCCGGGGCTCGGGACCCACGAGCTCCGCCTCCCACAGGCGCATCTCCAGCCGGTATCCGGACCGCTCCTGGACACCGTGGGCCCGCACGCCCAACAGACGCACCTCGATCCCCAGCTTTTCCCGGGCCACCCGGTGCACCGCCTCGATCTCTTCCTCTCCCAGTCGGAGAGTGGCCGCGGGCAGACCCCACACGCCCGGGAGCTCCTCCTCATGCTCCGGCCTTCGGACCACCACGAAGCGCCCGCGTTCCCCAGGCGGATACACGAGCAGGGCCACGGATCGCTTCACCACGGCGCACCCCCTCGGACGGATTCGCGTGCTCCACACGCGGCTCCTCCTCCCACGGTACACTGAATCCGTGTGGACCCGGCGTACGCTGGAGGAAGTGCAGGCCCTGATGCAGGTGGCGCGGGGAGAGCGGCCCGCGGACCTTGCCCTGGTGGGCGGGCGGGTGCTGCTCGTGCAGTCGGGGGAGGTGTTGCCCGCGCACGTGGCGGTGGCCGGACGGCGCATCGCCTACGTGGGTCCCTCCACGGACTTCATCGGACCGAAGACGAAGGTGGTGGACTGCGCGGGGAAGGTGATCGTGCCGGGGTATGTGGAGCCCCACACGCACCCCACCCACATGATCACCCCGGGGGAGTTCGCCCGCATGGTGTTGCGCACGGGCACCACCACCCTGGTGGCGGACACCCTGGCGGTCCTCGCCCTCGCGGATCCGGGCCTGTGGGGGGAGCTGCTGGAGACCCTGCATCGGCTGCCCGTCCAGTACCTGTGGTTCCTGCGGTTCCAGCGGCCCACCCGATCCGCGGGATCCGAACGGTTCGAGCTGGACCTGCTGGAGACCGTGCTCCACCTGCCCTCCGTGGTGGCGGTGGGGGAGTTCACCCGGTGGACCGAGCTCTATCGGGGAGAGGAGGGTCTCCTGCGCAAGCTCGTGCGGGTCCGGCGGATGGGCAAACGGGCGGAGGGACACCTGCCCGGAGTCCCCTACGACCGGGTGCAGGTCCTCGTGGCCGCGGGGCTCAGCAGCGACCACGAACCCATCACCCCGGAGGAGGCGTGGGACCGGCTGCGCAGCGGCCTGTATGTCATGCTGCGCCACTCCTCCCTCCGCCGCGACCTCCCCGCCCTCGCGGAGGTCGCGAGGCGGGCAGGTCCGGCCTTCGGACGGTTGATGCTGACCGCGGACGGCTCGGACGTGGCCTACGTCGTGCGCCACGGATACTTGGATCACCTCCTCCGGGTGGCCATGGAAAGCGGCGTTCCGCCCCCCGCGGCCTATGCCCTAGCCACCCTCAACCCCGCCACCTACTACGGGCTCGACGAGGAGTTCGGCATGGTGGCTCCAGGACGGCTCGCGGACCTGTTGGTGCTCCCTTCTCTGGAGAACCCCACGCCGGAGCGGGTCATCGTCCGGGGCCAGGTGGCGGTGGAGGAGGGAGAGGTCCGCGTGGTGTTCCCCCCGCTCGACTGGGCCCGGTACTTCCCGCCTCGGTTTCGGGCGGAGTGGATCCCGCAGCCGGAGTGGTTCACGTTCCCCGCACCGGGCCCGGAGGTTTCCCTGGTGGGCATGGAGCTGGACAACGCGGTGATCACCCGCCGCCGGGAATGGAACCTGCCCGTGCGGGGAGGGCGCGCGGTGTTCCCGGAGGGCGTGGTCCTGGCCGTTCTGCTGGACCACGGGGGACGGTGGATGGTCCGGGCACCCCTCGGAAACTTCGCCCGCCGGCTCGGGGGACTCGCCTGCACCTTCAATGTCGCGCATGAGGTCCTGGTGTGCGGCCAGCAGCCGGAGGACATGGCCCTGGCGGTTCGGCGCGTCCAGGCCATGGGCGGTGGGGTCGCCCTCGTGGAAGGAGGAGCGGTGCGGCTCGAACTGCCCCTCCCCTTCGGTGGCTTGATGAGCTCGCTCCCCTACGAGGAGGTGGCCGCGCGGATCGAGCGGCTCACGGAGCTCCTCCGGGCCCGCGGATACCCGCACGACGACCTCTTCTACACCCTTTTGTTCCTGCCCTCCGACGGACTCCCCCGGGTCCGGCTCATGGCGGAGGGCCTGTGGGACGTGCGGGCCAATCGCCTGTTGCGCCCGCCCGAGTTCCTCGGTTTCGGAGGTTAACCCAGGGGCGCGGGGATCCGGACGCGCTCGGCTCCGCTGTAGACGTTGAAGCGATCCTCCCGCAGGAACCCCACCAGGGTCACCCCGAAGGCCCTGGCCACCTCCGCCGCGAGGCTGCTGGGGGCGGAGACCGCGCAGAAGATGGGGATTCCGGCCACCACTGCCTTCTGCACCAGTTCGAAGCTGGCCCGTCCGCTCACCAGCACGATGTGCTCCCCAAGCGGCAGCTTCCCCTCCAGGAACGCCCACCCCAGGAGCTTGTCCATGGCGTTGTGCCGTCCCACATCCTCCCGGAGGGCCAGAAGCCTCCCTCCTCCTTCGAAGAGGGCCGCGGCGTGTAACCCCCCGGTGAGGGCAAAGAGGCTCTGGGCCGCCCGCAGCTGCTCGGGCAGCCCACGCAGCACCGCGGCCTCCACCGCGGGACCCGGACCGACCTGGCACCCCCGGAGCCGCAGGGCCTCCAGGCTCGCCTTCCCGCACACCCCGCAGGCGCTCGTGGTGTAGAAGTGACGCTCCAGGGACGGCAACTCCGGGAGGGCATCCGTGCGGAGCTCCACGTTCACCACGTTGTACCGCTGTTCGGGATCCAGGTCCGGGTCCACGCAGTAGGAGATGCGGGCGATCTCCTCCCGGTGCGTCACGATCCCTTCCGTGAAGAGGAACCCCGCGGCCAGCTCGAAGTCGTGGCCGGGGGTGCGCATGGTCACCGCCACGGTTTTCCGGTGCGACCCCGCGACCAGGCGGATCTCCATGGGCTCCTCGGTGGCCAGGAGATCCCCGCGCACCTCCACCCGGTCCCCCCGTACCACCCGCACCTGCGTGCGGACCTTTGAAGCAGGCCGCCCCCCACCCATGACGCCACCTCCTCGGCCTCCCCGGATCCACGCATCCCCCTGCAGCATGCCCTTCCGCGGGCGGCCGCGCAAGACTTCCCCCTCGACGCCGCGGCCCGGGTGCCCTAGCATCCGCATGAGGGCGGGACGCGCCGAGACCGAGACGGAGGAGCGGCATGGTGACCTTTCTCTTCCACGCGCCGGTCACGGACTTCCCCGTGGCCCTGTGGCTCACGAGCCTGCTGTTCGACGCGCTGGGGTGGTGGCGGCCCCGGGAGGTGTACCGGACCATGGCCCTGTGGCTCGTGGGGTTGGGACTCCTGTCCGCGGCGGTGGCCATCGGCACCGCGTTTTACGACTACGCGCGCCTGGTGCGGGAAGGGGTGGGCACGGCCTTTCTGCAGCGCCACGCCACGCACAGCCTCCTCGCCTACGCGGCCACCGCCACCTACCTCGTGAGTTTCCTGCTCCGCTGGAGAGCCCCGCAGGCCCGGGCCGCCATCGGCGGGCTCGCGGTCGTAGGCGCGCTCCTCGTCGGCCTTGCCGGGTACCTCGGCGGCGAGCTCCGGAAGGTGATGTGAGGAAATGCACCGCCTGATCCGGATCCCCGCCCCGTATCCGCCCAGCCCCGCGGCGGTGCTGGAAGCCTTCCCGAGGGAGCCAGGCCGGGTCCTGCTCGAGAGCGCAGGAGGCCCGGAGGACCTGAGCGTCCGCTCCTTCGTCACCGCCCGGCCTTTTGCGCTCCTCACGGGCCGCGGGGGCCGCTACCTCCTCCGCACCGACCGGGCGAGGTCCACCCTCACGGGTTGCCCGTTCACCGCGCTCCAGCGGACGCTCTGGTCCTTCGGCGCGGATCTCCCGCGCGGACCCCTGGGGCTTATGGAGCCGCTCGCGGACTGGCCCACCTTCGCGGGTGGCGGGATCGGCTACCTCAGCTACGACCTCGGCCGCCAGGTGGAGCGCCTCCCCGCCCTCGCCCTCGATGACCTCGGCCTTCCGGAGCTGTGGATCGCGTGGTACGACGCCGCGGTGGTCCTCGATCACCGTCGGCGGGAGGCCGCGGTGGTGGGGCGGGTGCTGCCGGGTCGGGAACAGGCGGTGGCGGACCACGTGCGGTTTCTCCTGCGGGCCCTGGAGGTCGCGGCGGAACGCCCGGATCAGAATTCCGGGCTCCTCCCGGAGCGCTTCGCCCTGCGGTCCACCTTCACCCGGGAGGGATACGAGGCCGCGGTGCGGCGGGCCATCGCGTACATCCGGGCGGGCGACATCTTCCAGGTGAACCTCAGCCAGCGGTTCTGCGCCCCCTGGCCCGGGGATCCGTGGCTTCTGTACCGCCGGCTCCGTCGCACCAACCCCGCGCCCTTCGCCGCCTTTCTCGACGGCGGCACGTGGGCCGTGGTGAGCGCTTCGCCGGAGCGCTTCCTGCAGGTGGACCCCCGTACCCGGCGGGTGGAGACCCGGCCCATCAAGGGCACGCGGCCCCGCGGCCGGACTCCGGAGGAGGACGCCCGGTATGCCGAGAGGCTCCTCCAGAGCGAGAAGGATCTCGCGGAACTGGTGATGATCGTGGACCTGGAGCGCAACGATCTGGGTCGGGTCTGCACGTACGGGACCGTTCGGGTGCCGGAGCTGCGGCGCCTGGAGGCCTATCCCACGGTTTGGCACACGGTGGCGGTGGTGGAGGGGAGGCTCCGGCCCGGCGTAGGGCCGGCGGAGCTCCTGCGGGCCACGTTCCCGGGCGGGTCCATCACGGGAGCTCCCAAGGTCCGGGCCATGGAGATCATCGAGGAGCTGGAGCCCGTACGCCGCGGGGTGTACACGGGCGCCATCGGGTGGTTCGGATGGGACGGTGCCCTGGACCTGAGCATCGCCATCCGCACCTTCGTGGTGACCGGCGGGGAGGCGTACTTCCACGCGGGCGGGGGGATCGTGGCGGACTCCGATCCCGCCGCGGAGTACGAGGAGACCCTCGCCAAGGCCCTGGGGCTTGTGCGGGCTCTGCGGGAGGGGGTCGAAGTCCCTGCGGTTCGTGTGGCTCAGTAGCGCGGGCGGGTTGGTGGAGGCCAGGCGGGCCTGGATCCCGGCCACCGACCGGGGGTTCCTGCTGGGAGATGGCCTCTTCGAGACCACCCGGGTGTACCGGGGACGTGCGCCCCTGCTCGCGTACCACCTCCGGAGGCTGCATGCAGGCGCGGAGCGACTCGGGATCCCCATCCCGTGGGACCTCGGGTCCGCGGCCGCGGAACTTCTGCGGCACGTTCCCGCGGAGCACGGGGTGCTGCGGATCACCCTCACCCGGGGCCCGGGGCCCCGGGGCTACGATCCGCCCGCCACGGCGCACCCCACGGCCCTCCTCCAGGTGGATCCCCTGGAAGCCGCGGCAGAGCCCGTGGACGCGTGGCTCTCCTCCCTCCGCCGCGATCCCCGCGCTCCCACCGCCGGGCTCAAGACCACGAGCGCCCTCCCGCTCGTTCTGGCCCGCCAGGAAGCCCGGGCCGCGGGGTGCGGGGAGGCACTGCTGTTGGATACGGAGGGGAACCTCGCGGAGGGGACCGCCACCAACCTCTTCTGGGTGCGGGAAGGAATCCTCTACACGCCCGCCCTCGCCACCGGGTGCCTCCCCGGCATTGCCCGGGCCCTGGTCCTGGAACTGTCCCGGGTTCACGGAATCCCCGTGCGGGAGGTCACCGCTCCCGTGGAGGCCCTCGAGGGGGCCTCCGAGGCCTTCCTCACCAACGCGGTGCGCCTCCTCCTCCCCCTCCGGTCCGTGCGCCTTCCCGGCGGTGCCCGCATCTCGCTCCCCGCTGGCCCCCTCACCGAGACCTTCCGGGCCGCGCTGTGGAACCGGTTTGTTGAGGGCTGAGGCTACGGGGTCTTCATCTCCGGCTTCGGATCCACCCCCGCGTGCACGTAGGTCCAGCCGAAGCGGCCCTTGATGCACAGGAACCCGCGGGTGATGGGATCGTCGGGCGGTGCCGTCACCTTCACGATGCGGTCGTCCTGCACGTGGAGCTCCAGGTTGCAGCCCACCCCGCAGTAGGGGCACACGGTGGTCACCACCCGCTGCCGCGTCTCGTCCCAGGTGCCCGCCCGCCGCATCTCGAACTGGGTCTTCGGGACCAGGGCTTCCGTGGGGCAGACCGCCACACAGTTCCCGCAGAACACGCAGGCGCTCTCGGGAAGCGGCAGGTCAAACCCGGGGTCGATGCGGGCCTCGAGCCCCCTTCCGGCCACCGCGATGGCGAAGCTGTTCTGCACTTCCTCCCCGCACACCCGCACGCACCGGTAGCAGAGGATGCACCGATCCAGGTCCCGCACGTACAGCTCGTTGTCCACCTTGGGAGCCCGCGGGCGCGGAGGGCCCTCCGGTCGGAAGCGCGCCCACCGCTCAGGCCGGGCTCCGTACTCCTCCGCGTAGCGCTGCACGTCCGGGGCAAGGCTCGTGTCCACGGAGCTCTGCAGGAGTTCTGCCACCATGCGGCGGCTGAGCCGCACGCGCGGGGTGTCCGTGCGCACCCGCATCCCGGGCTCGACCTTCCGGATGCAGGCCGGCACCAGGGTGCGGGAGCCCTCGACCTCCACCACGCAGATCCGGCAGACCCCGATGGGCTCCAGGACGGGGTGGTAGCAGAGGGTGGGGACGTCCTTGCCCAAGGCCCGGATGGCCTCTAGAAGCGTGGACCCTTCGGGGACCGCGACGGTCTGCCCGTCCACCTCGAGCTGCACGAGCGCAGCCTGCACCTCGGTGGTCATGGTGTCCCGACTCCTCCGGCCCGGTCTTGGAACCGCAGACTGCTCAGGACCGCGTTCGGCGCGAGCTGCCCCAGCCCGCAGATGGAGGCGTCCCGCATCACCTGGGCGAGGTCCTCCAACAGGGCCCGCAGCTCCGGGTCCGCCCGGCCGCCCCTGCGCCGCATCTCGGCCACCAGCTCCAGCTGCCGCTGGGTCCCCACCCGGCAGGGGACGCACTGGCCACAGGACTCCTCCCGGAAGAACCGTGCGATGCGCTCCACCACCGCCCACAGGTCCGCCCGCTCGTCGAAGACCACGAGGGCCCCCGAGCCCAAGGTGGCTCCGATGGCCTGGAGGGTCTCCACCGCCAGCGGGGTGTCGAGTTCCTCGGGCCGGAGGAAGGTCCCCGCCGCGCCGCCGCAGAGCACCGCCCGGATCCGCCGGCCCCCGGGCACACCTCCCGCGAGCTCCTCCAGGACCGTGCGGATGGGGGTGCCGAAGGTGACCTCATAGACCCCGGGACGGGCCACGTGCCCGCTCACGCAGACCAGCTTGGTGCCCTTGGAGCGCTCGGTCCCCAACCCCGCGTACCACGCACCGCCCCGCACGAGGATGGAAGGGACCGAGGCCAGGGTCTCCACGTTGTTGATGACCGTGGGACGTCGGAACAACCCCACCTGGGTGGGAAACGGCGGCCGGTTCCTGGGCTCGCCCCGGAACCCCTCGATGGAATTGAAGAGGGCCGTCTCCTCCCCGCAGACGTAGGCCCCGGCCCCACGGCGGACCTCGATGTCGAAGGAGAACTCCGTCCCCAGGATCCGCTCCCCCAGATATCCCGCGGCCCGGGCCTCCTCCAGGGCCTGCATGAGGGTCCGGAACGCTTCCGGATACTCCCCCCGGACGTAGATGTACCCCCGCTCGGCCCCGACCGCGTATCCCGCGATGGTGAGCCCCTCGATCACCGCGAAGGGGTCCTTCTCGAGGAGGACCCGGTCCTTGAAGGTCCCGGGCTCGCTCTCGTCCGCGTTGCAGACCACGTACCGGGGAGGTGCTTCCCGGGCCGCCAGGGCCCACTTCCGGCCCGTGGGGAAGGCGGCCCCGCCCCGCCCGATGAGCCCCGAGCGCTCCACCTCCTGGATGGTGGCCTCCGGCCCGATCTCGAGGGCCCGTTCCAGCCCCCGATATCCGCCGGCCGCCCGGTAGTCCTCCAGGGACGTGGGCACCACCCGGTCGCACCGGGCCAGGAGCAGGGGCGTCCCTTCTCCTCTCCATCCCAGGTAAGTGGGAGGGGACGCGGGTCCGGCCGGACCTTCCTCTCCCCGCAACCACGCCCGCACCCGCTCCTCCAGCGCCTCCGGGGTGAGCCCCAGGAGCACGCCCTCTCCCACCAGGGCCGCCGCGCCCCGGTCGCACTGGCCGAGGCAGGGCGAGCGGCTCCAGCCCAGGGGCGGGACGGAACCCACGGGCGATGCCGGCCCGTGGGGAAGGGGGCTTTGGGCGTACGTCTCTCCGTGGGCGGGCTCGTGGACGGGGCTCCCAAGGTGCCGGTAGAGGGTCTGTGCGAGCGCTTCCGCGCCGCGGAGCATGCAGGCGATGTCGTCGCAGAGGTGGATCACCCGGGGTGGCCGGGGCTCGGTGGCGAGGAGCGCGTAGAAGCTCGCCACCCCGTACACCTCCGCCACCGGCAGCCCCAGCTCCCGGCAGATGGCTGCAGCCGCCGGGTAGGAGATCCAGCCCCGTGCCTCCTGCACGGCCCACAGGGCCGGAAGCAGCAGGTCCCGGCGGCCCACGCGCTCCTCCGGCCGCAGGTGCCCCCAGACCCGCTCCAGGGCCTGCTGCTCTTCAGGGGTAGGCGGAGGTACGTGCTCCAGCCGCTGGAGCTCCACGCCCCATCCGCGGAGCGGGGCCGCGCTCATCGGGCGATCTCCCTCCCGACCCCCACCGCGACCCGCTGCGTTCGGAGGGGCTCCACCCGGACCGCGGTGGCCTTGAACTCCGCGGTCCCGGACTTGGGATCCGCGGCGTCCACGGTCAGGAAGTTGGTCGGGGTCTTCTCGGGGAAGTGCAGGGTCATGAAGCACATCCCGGGCGGGACCGTGGACTCCACCCAGGCGGTCGCCTCCACGGACCCTCTCCGGGAAAAGACCCGCACGCGGTCCCCGGAGGAGATGCCGTAACGCCTGGCGTCCGCGGGGTTGAGCACCAGGTACTCTTCCTGGGGGACGGGCGTTCTGTACAGGGCCGTCTGCACGCCCGTGTTGAAGAAGTAGAGCCTGCGCCCGGTGGTGAGCAAGAGCGGGTAGTCCTCGTTCACCTCGTCCACGGGCGGTTCGTAGTGGGTGGGCATGAAGGGCGCCCGGGGGCCTTCCACCGGACGCTTCCACAGCCGGCTGTGCAGGAACTGCTCCCCGGGGTGGTCCTCGCTCGGGCAGGGCCACTGGATCCCGCCGAGCTCCTCCAGGCGGCGGTAACTCATGCCCCGGTGCAGCGGCGAGAGCGCCCGCACCTCGTTCCACACCGCCTCCGCATCGGGGTAGTTCCAGTCCCGTCCGAGCCGCCGGGCGAGCTGCTGGAGGATCCAGAGGTCGTCCTTCGCTTCCCCGGGAGGCTCGAGGGCCTTGCGGACGCGCTGCACCCGCCGCTCGCTGTTGGTAACGGTCCCCTCGGACTCGCACCAGGCCGCGGCCGCGGGAAAGACCACGTCCGCGAGCTCGCCCGTGGCGGTGAGAAAGATGTCCTGCACCACCAGGAACTCGAGCTCTTGGAACAGCCGGAGGATGCGGGTGGCGTTGGCGTCCGAGCGCACGGGGTTCTCGCCGATGACGTACAGGCCCCGGAGGAGGCCCTTCTCCATCGCGTCGTACATGGCCGTCAGGTGCCAGCCCGCCTTGGGCGGGATGGAGCAGTCCCAGGCCCGCTCGAACCGGGCCCGCACCTCCGGGTCCTCCACGTTCTGGAACCCCACGAGCCGGTTGGGGAGGGCCCCCATGTCGCCTCCCCCCTGGACGTTGTTCTGGCCCCGCAGGGGGTTGAGGCCGGACCCGTAGCGGCCCACGTGGCCCGTGAGCAGCGCGAGGTTGATCAAACTGAAGACGGTGTCCACCGCGTTGTGGTGCTCCGTGATCCCCAGGGTCCAGCAGATCATGGCGCGGGGGGCAGTGGCGTACTCCCGGGCCGTGGCCGCGATGAGCTCCCGGGGGACTCCCGTGACGGCCTCCGCGTATTCCAGGGTGTAGGGTTCCACCGCCTCCCGGTACCGCTCGAATCCCTCCGTGGCCTCCCGGACGAACTCCTCGTTGACGAGCCCCTCCTCGATGATCAGCCGGCCCATGGCGTTCGCGAGGGCGATGTCCGTGCCCACCCGCACGGGGAGCCACCGGTGGGCGAAGGCCACGCTCGAGGTTCGCCGGGGATCGATGACCACAAGGCGCGCGCCGTTCCGCACGCCCTTGAGCATGTGCAAGAACATCACCGGGTGGGTCTCCCGGGCATTGGACCCCCACAGGAGGATGAGGTCCGTCTCCTCCATCTCCCGGTAGGAGTTGGTCCCTCCGCCCGCGCCGAACACCGCCGCCAGACCGGCGACGCTGGGGGCGTGTCAGGTGCGGTTGCAGCTATCGACGTTGTTCGAGCCCATCACCTGGCGCGCGAACTTCCCGGCCAGGTAGTTGAGCTCGTTGGTGGACTTGGAGCAGCTGAACAGCCCGAAGCCCTGGCCTCCGTACCGCTCCCGGATGCGCCGCAGCCCTTCGGCGGCCCGGTCCAGGGCCTCCTCCCAACTGGCCCGGACCAGCCGTCCGTCCTTGCGCACCAGGGGGTAGGTGAGGCGCACGTCCGGGCCCGGGAGATCTCCCCGATCGTTCCCCAGGGGGACCCTCGGAGTTGCCACCGCGCTCACCCCCTCTCCGCCGATTCGTGGGGCTGGAGCAAGCGTACCACCGCCGGCGCGGTTCGGAAAAGGGCCCCTTATAGACCGCCGAAAGCCAGGCCCGCGAGGATCCCTGCCAGGAACACCGTCCCCGCAAGGAACGCACAGGGCCGGTAGTCCCCGAGGGCCATCCCCACCACCGCGAGGCTCGGCAGGCTCACCGCGGGCAGGGTGAGCAGCAGCGCGGCCGCAGGCCCCGTGATTCCTTGCTGGATGAGCGGCCTCGCCACCGCGAGCTCGGTCCAGGTGGGGATCATGAGCAGGGTTCCCGCCGCCGCGGCTTTGAGGGTGCTCGGGAGGTCGTTGCGGCCCGCGAAGGAGACGATCACGGGGGCGAGCGCCCCCGTGAGGACCGCGGCCAGGAAGAGCACGGGGATCGCGACCCGGGCCAGCCGCCACGAGGTCCGGAGCCAGGCCGTCACCAGGGTGGCGGGGGTGCGGGCATCGCCCTCCGCGAGCCCCTGCTCCAGCGCGAAAAGGCGCGCGAGACGGTCCATCCAGGGACTTGGACGGTAAGCGACCACGCGCCCGGAAGTCCGAAGGACCCGCAAGACGAGGTGCGTCCCGAACACCGCGAGCACCACCCCGCCGAGGATGCGCAGCAGCGCGTACGGCGCGGGCAGTAGGGCGGTGGCGAGCACGAGGGTGGTGAGGTTCAGCATGGGGGAAGCCACGAGGAAGGAGAGCAGGGCGTCCAGACTTGTGCCCGCCCGGGAAAGGCTCGCGCCCACCGGGCCCGCGCAGCAGGAGCAAAAAGGATACGGGAGGGCGAGGAGGGAGCCGGCCACGTGGGCCCGCAATCCCCCGGCGCGCAGCATCCCCTCCAGCCACTCGAATGCTCCGGCGCGCAGCAGCACGAGCAGCAGCCCCCCGATCAGGATCCCCAGGGTGGTGGCGTGCCATGTCACCAGCAGGTAGTTCACCGCCTCCGCCACCGGCCGCGCCCAGCCCGGGAAGGACGGGACCGGGAACGCGAAACTCACCCCCAGATGCCCCGCGTGGGCGATGCGCGCCGCCTGCACGCCCCGGTACACGAAGAGATCCACCACCAGCGCCACGAGCAGCACCCCCGCGGTGACGTTCCGGGCCCGCGGGAGATCCACGCCCGCGGCCAGGGCCCTGCGCTCTCCACGGGCGAGGGCCCGATGCAACCCCACGCTCCCGAGGAGTGCCGCAGAAAGCAGCAGGAGGTGGATGGGGTGGAAGTAGAGGATCGCGGAGGGGGAACCCACCTTGGTGTAAAGGCTTGGGGGAAGGAGAAACCCCCGCCGCAGATCCACCACGGTGAACAGCAAAAGTCCCACGAACCCCAGGAACACCCCGAGAATCAGGGAGTACCGGGATGCGACGGGCCGCCCCTTCGCGTAGGAACCGGCCTCCACGGACGCCATCGAGCCACCTCCTCAGGAAATCTCGGGAATCCTCCTAAGCCTCTTCTGCGGGCATAAGTAAAATTCCTTGACAACTTTAGTTTCGAATTTTTACCTATATTCGAGATGCTGGACTCCCTGCGGATCTTTCGGCTGGTGGCCACCTCCCGGAGCTTCACGGAGGCGGCCCGCCAGGCAGCCCTCACCCGCCCCGCGGTGAGCCAGCACATCCGGCGGCTGGAGCGCCTGTTCGGCACCCGGCTGCTGGTGCGCACCACCCGCCGGGTAGAGCTCACGGAGGCCGGCCGGGTGCTGCTGGAGCATGCGGAGAGGGTTCTGGAGGAGGTGGCTCGGCTGGAGAGCGCCATGAGGGATCTGAGCCCCCGGCGCACGGCCCCGCTCCTCGTAGGCGCGAGCACCCTTCCCGGCGAGTACCTGCTTCCGGGGGCCCTTCTGGCGTTCCGGGACCGGTTCCCCGAGACCGAGGTGCGGGTGTGGATCGGGGACACGGAGGCGGTGGTGGGGTGGGTCCGGACCGGGCAGGTGGAGCTGGGGTTCGTGGGCCAGCCCCCGGCAGGACCTGAGCTCGTGGTAGAGCCGGTGGTGGAGGACGAGATCGTGCTGCTGCTCCCTCCGGGCTACACCGCGCCGGATCCGCTCGACGTGGAGGCCCTTACCCGGATCCCCCTCGTGCTCCGGGAGCCGGGCTCCGCGACCCGGGCAACCCTGCTGGCCGCGCTCGAGCGGGCGGGCGTAAGGCCCGACCGGCTCCGGGTGGTGGGGCAGCTGGGGAGCCCGGAGGCGGTGAAGGCCGCGGTGCGGGCCGGGGTGGGTGCCGCGTTCCTCTCCCGGTTCTGTCTCCGTCCGGGGGAGGGGCCCGCGGTGCGGGTACAGGGGCTTTCCCTGCGGCGGTGGGTGTGCGCGTGCTGGCACAGGGCCCGTCCCCCGGATCGCTTTGCCCAAGCGCTCATCGATTTCCTACGGGCGTCCGCGGTTCCGGAGGGCTGAGCCGGCTATAATGGGGCAGACGGACTCAGGGGGTGATGGTGTGGCCCTCCCGGAATTCCGGAACGAGCCCTTGATTGACTTCACCCAGGAGCCGAACCGGCAGCGCATGCGCGAGGCCCTGGCCGGGGTGGAGGCAAGGCTCGGTCTGGAGCTTCCGATCGTGGTCGGCGGGGAGCGCATCCGGGTGTCGGAGAAGTTCGAGTCCCGGAATCCTTCCGAGAAGACCGAGGTGGTGGCCCTGGCCCAGAGGGCCACCCCGGAGCACGTGGACCGGGCCGTGGAGGCCGCCTGGCGGGCCTTCCCGGCCTGGAGGCGGGTCCCGCCCGAAGAGAAGGCGGCCCTGTTTTTGCGGGCCGCGGAGCTGCTGCGCCGCCGCAGGTTCGAGGCCGCGGCCTGGATGGTCTACGAGGTCGGGAAGAACTGGGTTGAGGCGGACGCGGACGTGGCGGAAGCGATTGACCACCTGGAGTACGACGCCCGGGAGATCCTCCGCTACGCGGAAGGGAAGCCCACCACCCCGCATCCGCAGGAGGTCTCGTACTACACGTACGAGCCGCTGGGCGTGGTGGCGGTGATCCCGCCGTGGAACTTCCCCCTCGCGATCCCCATGGGCATGGCACTCGGAGCCCTCGCTGCGGGGAACACCGTGGTCCTCAAGCCCAGCAGCGACGCACCCGCCACCGTCTACACCTTCCTGGAGGTCATGGAGGAGGCGGGGTTACCGCCCGGGGTGCTGAACATCGTCACGGGCTCAGGATCCACGGTGGGAGACGCCCTCGTCACGCATCCCCGGGTGCGGATGGTGGCGTTCACCGGCTCGCGCGAGGTGGGCTGCGCGATCTACGAGCAGGCGGCGAAGGTACGGCCGGGGCAAGCGTGGCTCAAGCGGGTGATCGCAGAGATGGGCGGGAAGAACGCGGTGGTGGTGGACGAGGCGGCGGATTTGGAGGAGGCCGTGGCCGCCGCGGTGGTCTCGGGCTACGGGTATCAGGGGCAGAAGTGCTCCGCGGGCTCGCGCCTGGTGGTCACGCATTCGGTCTACGACCGGGTCCTGGAGGCCTTCGTGGAGCGGGTGCGGGCTTTGGAGGTGGGTCCCGCGAAGGACAATTATCCCGTGGGGCCCGTGATCAACGAGCGGGCCTACCAGACCATCCTGGACTACATCGGGATCGGCAAGCGCGAAGGCCGCTTGATGTGCGGCGGAGAACCCGCAGGCGGTGAAGGGTACTACATCCAGCCCACGGTGTTCGCGGACGTGGATCCCCACGCCCGCATCGCCCAGGAGGAGATCTTCGGCCCCGTGGTGGCCGTGATCCGGGCCCGGGACTTCGACCACGCCTTGGAGATCGCGAACAGCACCCAATACGGGCTCACGGGCGCGGTGTTCACCCGCGATCCCGACCGCATCGCCCGGGCCCGGGCGGAGTTCCACTGCGGGAACCTCTACATCAACCGGAAGTGTACGGGCGCCCTCGTGGGCGTGCATCCCTTCGGCGGGTTCAACATGAGCGGCACGGACGCGAAGGTCGGCGGCCCCGACTACCTCCTGCACTTCCTGCAGCCCAAGGTGACCAGCATCAAGTTCCGGTAGTATCGTAGAGGACGGTGGGGACGTAGCTCAGCGGGAGAGCACCTGGTTTGCAACCAGGGGGTCGCCGGTTCGAATCCGGTCGTCTCCACCAGCCGAAACCCGCACGCGACCGGAGGGTTCCCGTGATCCGAGGCCTGGACAACATCGGGGTGGCTGTCTCCGAGGTGCGCCGGGCGGTCTCCTTCTACCAGCTGCTGGGGTTCCAGCCCGACTACGTCACGGAGGACTCCGCCTTCCTCCGGGCAGAGGGCGTGGCGCTGTACCTGTTCCGCACGGAGGCTCCTCCTCCGCCCTCCCGCTCCTTTGACCTCACGGGAAATCCCCTGGGGCTGGACCACCTGAGCTTCCGGGTGGACGACGTGGACGCCGCCTGCGCCGCTCTCCGGGATCTCGGGGTCACCATCGAGCGGCCGCCCCGGGACTACGAGTGGGGTGCCCGGGCCGCCTGCCTGCGGGATCCGGACGGGAACTGCATCTGGCTGCTGCAGCGCCGGTCCCCGTAGCGGCTCACGGCCCGGATTCCACAGGGTGTGCCACCACCTTATTGCGCCCAGCTTCCTTGGCCCGGTACAGGGCCGCATCCGCCCGGCGCACGAGGGTCCCCAGGTTGTCGGTGGGACGGAACGCCGCGACCCCGAAGCTGGCGCTCACCGGGCCGAACTCCGTCACCAGAGAGGCGATCTCCCGCCGGAGCCGCTCCGCCAGCTCGAGAGCACCCCGCAGCGGGGTCTCCGGGAGCAGGAGCAGGAACTCCTCCCCGCCCCACCGGGCCAGGGAATCCGAGGGGCGGATCGCGCCCTGCACGGTCCGGGCCACGCTCACCAGCACCCGGTCTCCCGCACCGTGCCCGTAGCGGTCGTTGATCCGCTTGAAGTGGTCCACGTCGAAGAGCACCACGCTCAGGGGGTGCCCGTAGCGCCGGTGCCGCTCCGCCTCCACATCGAAGGCGATAAAGATCCCCCGCCGGTTCAATAGACCCGTGAGAGGATCCGTGTTCGCCCGGACCCTCTCGGCCACCAGCTGCCCTTTCACGAGGGAGAGGATCTGAAGCCATGCGATGAGGGCGACGGCAAACGCCTCCATTCGGAGGAAGGCCACCACGAGGGGCCAGTAGATGGTCGGCCGCACCAGGAAGGGGAGGGAGACGAGGTAGACCACCAGGTACGCCCTGCGCTTGATGTGCTCCAGCGCCTCCATGGCTGGCGGGCCCTAGGGGCAGCTGGAGGACCACGCGCCCCTCACAGCCACTCCCCCATGGGCAGCAACGTGATGTGGGCCTCCTCCAGGGCCGCCCGCACCGCCCGGGCCCGTTGGCCGGCTCCGGGCGTATCCCCGTGGATGCACAGGGTGTCCGCCTCCACCACGAGCTGATCCCCCTCCACGGTCTCGATGGGCTCCCCGTACGCGATGCGCACCGCCCGGCTGGCTGCCTCAAACGGCTCTAGGAGCAACGCGCCTGGTTCTTCCCGGGGCACGAGGGTCCCGTCCCGGCGGTAGGCCCGATCGCAGAAGGCCTCCCGGGCGACCCGAAGCCCCGCGGAGCGGGCCACGTGCTCAAGGACGGACCCCGCGAGCACCACCAGGATCCTGTCCGGATACGCCCGCTGCACGGCCTCCACCACGGCCCGGGCCACGGCCTCGTCCTGGGCGGCCACGTTGTAGAGGGCGCCGTGGGGCTTGATGTGCTGGAGCGCGACCCCCTCTGCCCGCGCGATGGCCTCCAGGGCCCCGATCTGGTATAGGCAGTAGGCGGTGACCTCCTCGGGCCGCATGGGGATCCTCCGGCGGCCGAATCCCACGAGATCCGGATATCCCGGATGGGCCCCCACGGCCACCCCGTGCGCCCGACACCGCCGCACCGCCCGCGTCATCTCCACGGGGTCCCCCGCGTGCATCCCGCAGGCGAGGTTCGCGGAGGTGATCGCGGGGAGGATCTCCTCGTCCTCCCCCAGTCGCCATATCCCCAACGACTCCCCGAGGTCGCAGTTGAGGTCCATGGGACGTCCCATATTCCCCTCCCGGAGAGCCTTGTTCCACGTCCGCCGGGCCTTCCCTGCGCCTTCCTTGCCAGCATGCGCGGTTTCCCGGAAGATGGAGGGAGCGAGGGCGTGGGGGTATGCGGGCCGGCATCGGCTGGAAGATCCTCGCGGGGTACCTGGCGGTTTCCTTCCTGGTCGGGCTCGCCTTCGGCCTCTCCGCGCTCGGCACGGAGTGGATCGCGGGCACCGCCCGGCGCCTCAATCAGGGTGCCCAGCTCATGACCGCAACCCTCGCCGCGCAAGTGCTCGCGGAGCGTGCGCTGTTCCTCGCGCTCCAGGAGCGCGTCCTCCGGCCGCCGGAAGCCGGGGTCCAGCTGGAGCTCACCCGCCGCCTTCTCGAGCGCGCCCTGGATGCTCTCTCGTTCCAGACGGAGGTCCGGCCGCTCCTTGTCCGCATCCGGTCCGCCCAGGCCTCCTTCGCCTCCGCGGTCCGCGCCTTGCGGGAAAGCGCACCGTCCCGGGAGCGGGAAGCGGTTCAGGAGGTCCTGAACCGGTCCGCGGAGCTCCGAAGACTCCTGCGGGATCTGGCGGCCCGCACCCCGGACCCGCTGGAGGGAGCCGCGGCGGGGTGGCCCGCCCGCGGGTGGCTACCGGATTTCTTCCGACAGCAGGTGGAGCACACCCGTCGCATGGCGGACCATATCCGGGCCCTGCGGGACTCCTACCGGTGGGAGCAGGCCTTCTGGGCCCGGTGCAGCGCCCTCCTCGCCCTGGTTCTGGACCCCGCACCCCAGCACCTCTCCACCCTCACGGCGGCCCTGCCGCCTGCCCCGTGGCCGCGCATCCCGGAGGCGGAGCCCCTCCTGGCGGAGCAGGCGGCCGCCATGGACCGGTTTGAGGAATTCGTACAGGAGGCCCTCACGCGCTACCGGCCCGCGGATCCGGAGGCCTATGCGACCTTCGTCCGGAAGGGGTTCCCCCGGGCCCTCGAGGACGTCCTGACCCCCGCCACCTCCCTGCGGGCCGCGCTGGAGGTGGAGCGCACCCGGTTCCAGTCCGAGCTGGAGCGGGTGAACGCCTCGGTCCTCGCGTTCACCCGGAGCCTCACCCATGCCGCCGTCCTCGCCCTGCTCGTGGGCCTTCTGGTGGCCGCGGTCCTCACCCGGAGCATCACCCGTCCCCTCGATGCGCTCGCCGTGGCCATGGACCGCGTGCGTCACAACGACCTGGAAGTCCGCCTGGACGCAGGACGCCGCGGTGACGAGGTGGGACGCATGGTGGAGGTGTTTAACGCCATGGTCCAGGAGCTCCGGGAGTCCCGGGAGCGGTTGCGGGCGTACCAGGAGGATCTGGAGCGCATGGTGGCCGAGCGCACGCAGCAGCTGGAGCGGGCGCAGGCCCGGCTGGTGCAGTCCGAGAAACTGGCGGCTCTCGGGGAGCTCGTGGCGGGGGTGGCTCACGAGCTCAACAACCCGCTCACCTCCGTGCTGGGCTACGCGCAACTGCTGGAGGCCGGGGAGCTGAACGGGGAGGACGCCCGCCGGGCCATGGGGGTCATCCTGCAGGAGGCGGAGCGGGCCCGCCGCATCGTGCAGAACCTCCTGACCTTCGCCCGGCAGCGGGCCCACGAGCGCGGCCCCGTGGACGTCAATGCGGCCCTGGAGCAGACCTTGGCCTTGCGGCGGTACGAGCTGGAGCGGGCCGGGGTGGAGTTCGCGCTGGATCTGGCCCGCGACCTCCCTTTCATCGAGGGCGACCTGTTCCAGCTGCAGCAGGTCTTCTTAAACCTCATCAACAACGCGGCCCAGGCTTTGGCCGGGGCCCGCGGCCGCATCGAGATCCGCACCACCCACCGGGAAGGCCGGGTGGTCGTGGAGGTGGCGGACACGGGTCCCGGAATCCCCCCCGAGCACCTGCATCGCATCTTCGATCCCTTTTTCACCACCAAGGACGTCGGGCAGGGGACAGGGCTGGGGCTCTCGATCTCCTACGGGATCGTGCGGGACCACGGGGGCGAGATCTACGCGGAGAACCGCCCGGAGGGCGGCGCCCGGTTCGTCATCGAGCTCCCGGCGGCTGCGCCGTCAGCCTGACCTCCACGCGGATGGGATCTTGGAGCACCAGGGCTCCCTCCCGCACTCCGTACGGCACCTCCCGGGCCCGCAACCAGGCCTCCAGGACCGTGAGGGCCTCCGGGGGAATCCCCCACGTGTAGGACACGAGCCCCGTGGCGCCCTCCGGCGGCCAACGCGGGGCTCCCCAGACGTTGAGTCCCACGTGGTGGTGGTATTCCCCGGCCGCGAGGAAAAGGGCCCCGGGATAGCCCCGCTGGGTGACCCGAAGTCCCAGGATCTCCGCGTAGAACGCCTCCCCCCGGGAGAGGTCGTCCACGCGGAGGTGGACGTGCCCGAGCCGGGTTCCGGGGTCGAGGGGCCCGGCTTCCCTGGCTTCCTGCAGGAGACTTGGGACATCGAGGGGGCGGGTAGCCATGGCGATCTCCCCGTCCCGGCGGGGCCAGGAAGTGGGCGGGCGGTCCCGGTAGAGCTCCAGACCGTTTCCCTCAGGGTCTGCCAGATAAAACGCCTCGGAAACCCCGTGGTCGCTTGCGCCCTCCAGGGGCCAGTTCGCGAGCAGCAGCCGGCGCACCACGCGGGCGAGGGAAGCACGGTCCGGGAGCAGGAGGGCAAAGTGGTACAGCCCCACCGCCCCCAGCGGATGGAGCGGGGAGGCGGGACTGTGGAGCAGGGTCAGGGAAAACCGCCGACCTTCCGGCGCAAACCACACTTCTTCCCCCGCGCGTCCCACCTCCTGCAGGCCCAGGAGTCCCCCGTAGAAGGCCCGCATCCGGTCCAGGTTCTGGACCCGGAGGGTGAGGGCCACGAGGGAGGCTTCCGGCGGCATCCGGAAGCGCATCATGCTCAGTCCCGCGTCCGTACGAGACCCACGAGGAAAGGGTTGCTCAGCCGCTCCCGGCGGACGGTGGTGGGCGGACCGTGCCCGGGGTAGAGCACGGTGTCGTCGGGAAGGGTGAGGACCTTGGTGCGGATGCTCTCCATCAGGGTATCCCAGTCCCCCCCCGGAAAGTCCGTGCGCCCCACGCTCCCTGCGAAGACCACGTCCCCCACAAACGCAAAGCCCGGGCCCACCAGGATCACGTGACCCGGCGTGTGCCCAGGAGCGGAGAGCACCCGGAGCTCGAGCTCGCCCACCCGGAGGACGTCTCCCTCCTCCAGGAACCCGTCCGGATCCGGCGGCGGATCCACCACCACGCCCATCAGGAGGGCGGAGGCGCTCGCGTTCCGGATGAGCTCTACGTCCCCCGCGGGCGCCAGGAACCGGGCCCCCGTGGCCTGTTTGAGGGGCCGCACCGCGCCCACGTGGTCCCAGTGGCCGTGGGTGGCCACGATGGTCTCCACCTCGAGGCCGTGGTGGTGCACGAGTTCCAAGATCACGGGGGCGTCGCTCCCGGGGTCCACCACCACCGCCCGCCTGGTCTTCTCGTCTCCCAGGAGATAGCAGTTGGTCCCGATGGGGCCCGTGGGGATCTGCTCCAGGATCATGGCTTGAGCACCTGTTGGAATCTGGGGATGCCCCGGGCGGCCTGGTCCACCCGCTCCTGGATCTCCACGAATCGTTCCAGGTACCGCCGGGCCCGGCGCATGTACTCGTACGTCTTTTCCTGCCACCCTTCCGGCTCCACCACCTCCGCGGGCATGCACAGGACGCTGTGGGCCTGCCCCAGCCGCAGGACGTACTCGTAACACGGGTAAGGCTTCTCCTGGAACTGGACGGTGCGCGGGTCCAGCTGCAGCCCCGCGGCCCGGGCGGCCTCCACGAGCCGCCGGACGGCTTCCCGCATGGGCACGGGACGAACCCTCATGCCCCCCGCTCGTACGCCCTCCATCCCATCCCTCCGCCTGGAGCCACTCCCTAAGAGTATAACGCCCCCTGGACACGAGGAGTTTCCGGGCCGGGGCGCGAACCCGCCCTCCGTGTGCCCCTCAAACCGGACCGGGGACCTTCTCGTGCTCGCGGCCGCGGCGCTGTGGGGCACGATGGGGATCGCCGTGCGCCGGGCGGACGCCGCGGGGATTGGCGTTTTCGAGGCCTCCGCGTGGCGGGCGGGCATCGCGTTTGTGGGGATGCTGGGGATCACGCTCCTCACCGGTCCCCACCGCCTCCGGGTGCCCGGGCGGGATCTCGTCTTCTTTGCGGCTTACGGGTTCGTGAGCATCGCCCTCTTCTTCCTCGCGTACTTCACCGCGATCCGCATGAGCTCCGTGGCGACCGCGGCCATCCTCCTCTACACCGCGCCCGCGTGGGTGGCGGTCATCGCGAGGCTGGTGCTCGGGGAAAGCCTCGGCGTGCGGAAGGGGATCGCGTTGGGGTTGGCCTTCTGCGGATGTCTGCTGGTGGTGCGGGCGTACGATCCCGCCGCCCTCCGGCTGAACCTCCCCGGGGTCCTGGCGGGGCTCGCCTCCGGGCTCACCTACGGCCTGTACAGCATCTTCGGGAAACTGGGCCTGCGGCGGCACGACCCTCAGGTGGTGCTTACCTATGCCTTGGGCTTCGGCGCCGCCTTCCTGGTGCTCCTGGGGATCGCCGCGGGGGTTCCCCTGGGACGTTTCTCCCCCTCCCACGTGATGCGGGCGGCCGGCCCTGTCCTCTACCTGGGGGTGGTCATCACCCTCCTCCCGCAGTGGCTGTACGTCACGGGGCTCCGGTACGTGCCCGCGGGCCGTGCCAGCCTCATGGCGACCGTGGAGCCCGTGGTGGCCGCCCTGAGCGGGTACGTGGTGCTGGGGGAGGGCATGCACCTTCCCCAGATCGTGGGCGGAGCCCTGGTCCTCGCCGCGGTCCTGCTGGTCCAAGGGGAGCAGGCCCCGGGCCCTAGCGGTTCCTGATCCGCGCCCGGATCAAGGCCGTCCGATGAGCCGCCTCCTCGAAGCGGTCGTCGAGGGGCGCCAGGGCCACCTCGCCGTAGCGGCGGCGCAGGCTCAACCGGATCAGGTGGTCCGCAAACCGGGGGTTCTTTGGGAGCACGGGACCGTGCAGGTACGTGCCGAAAACCGTCCCGCAAAGGGCCCCCTCCGTGCGGTCCCGCCCGTTGTTCCCGAACCCCACCACCACCCGGGCGAGGGGCTCAGACCCGGGACCCAGCCGCGTCCGGCCTCCGTGGTTCTCGTATCCCACTAAGGTGCCGACCCCCGGGATCGCGCACTCCGCCACCACGTCGCCCACAAGCCGCCGCTCCCGGGGGCCGGGGTGCTCCGTCACCACGTCCAGCACCCCGATCCCCGGGAGCGGCTCCCCCTCCGCGGGCCGATACCTGTGCCCCAGGAGCTGGTAACCTCCGCACACCCCCAGGATTACCACGCCCCGGGCGGCCGCCGCCCGGAGGGCTTCGGCCTTCCCCTGGAGGTCTCGGGCCACGAGGACCTGCTGGCGGTCCTCCCCGCCTCCCAGAAAGATGAGGTCGTACGCCTCCGGGTCCAGGGTCTCTTCCAGCCGCACGGGGGTGATGCGCACCGCGATCCCGCGCTGCTCCGCCCGCCACCGCAGGCAGAGGAGGTTGCCCCGGTCGCCGTAGAGGTTCAGCAGATCCGGATAGAGGTGCGCGATCCGCAGCTCCACTCAGTCCTCCCAGAAGCCCGGGACAACGCCCTCCCGCTGCAGGATCCGCCGCAGTTCCAACAGGGCGGTGTAGGTGGGGAGTACGAGAAGGGTCCCCCCTTCGGGAACGCCCTGGGCCGCCTCCCGCAGGGCCCGGGCAAGATCCGGTTCCACCCGTAGCCGGTCTTCAGGGATCCCCGCATACCGGAGGCGCAGGGCCAGATCCGCGGCCCGGAGGCCGCTCGCGACGACGGGGAGTGGGAGTTCCCGCAGTTCCTCGAAGTCCACGTCCCACAGCCACGAGACGTCCCGCCCGTCCGCGGTCCGGTCGTGGATCGCCACCAGGAGGGCCTCAGGAGGACGCTGGACCACCATCCGCAGGAGGGCGTTGAACCCCGCGGGGTTCTTCGCCAGGAGGATCTCCAGCGCCACGCCGCGCCACCGCAGCCGCTCCGCCCGGCCGAAGGCGGGCCGGAACCCCTGCAGGCTCCGCTCCACGGCCCCGCCGGGGACCCCCAGACAGAGCGCGGCTGCGGTGGCCGCGAGGGCGTTGTACACGTTGTACAGGCCCGGAAGGGGAATCCGAACCCGCAGGCGTCCTCCGGGCCAGACCAGGCTCGCTTCCGTCCCCCGCGTGCCGTCCGTTCGGATCGCCTCCGCGTAAACCGTGGGATCCGGCCGCCGCACCCCACACCGCTCGCACGCGTACCGACCCACGTGGGAGAGGTACACCACCTCGTAGGTGTACGGGGTCCCGCACCGGTAACAGTAGCGGACGTCCGCGGCGTCCTCCATGGCTCTCAGCCCGCAGCCTTCGTCCTCCACCCCGAAGGGCACCGTGGCCAGCTGCAGGTCCCGGACCACCGCCGCCACCTGTGGATCGTCCGCGTTGAAGCACACCGTGGCCTCCGGGAGTCCTCGGAGGGCGGCCCGCCACCGGTGCGCCACCGCCTCCACCTCACCGTAGCGATCCAGCTGGTCGCGGAACAGGTTCAGGAGGACCACCACCCGGGGCCGCAGGATCGGGATGAGGAGCGGAAAGGCCGCCTCATCCACCTCGAACACCCCCACCTCCCCCCGCACCTGGCCCCGTAAGTTCGCGGCCTCCACCAGGGCGGAGGCGATGCCCGAGGGGAGGTTCGCCCCCGCCCGGTTGTGCACCGAACGCAGACCCGCCTCCCGGAGCATCTCCGCCACCAGGCGGGCCGTGGTGGTCTTCCCGTTGGTGCCGCTCACCACCACCGCACCCCGCGGGAGCTGGGAGGCGAGGGTCTCGAGGATCCCCGGATAAACCCGCCGGGCGAGCCGTCCAGGGAGCGTGGTCCCCCCGCCCGCCCGCAGGCCACGACTCAGGCGGGCCGTGGATTTGGCCAGGAGGAGGGCAAGGCGCAGGCGTACGGTCACCCAAGCCCCATCCTACCAGAGGACGGAGCCCCGCGACCTCAGTAGGGACGGCGGGCGCCTACGAAACGCGCCCGGTAGTAGCCATCCTGCAGGGAGTCAACCCGAACCCGCCCTCCCGCGGAGGAGGCGTGGATGAAGGAGCCCCCGCCCAGGTAGATCCCCACGTGGGAGGGTCCGGGGCGGTACGTGGTGAAGAAAACGAGATCCCCCGGCTCCAGCTCGGAGAGCGAGACGGGGCGCCCTACCCCGAACATCTCGAAGGAGGTGCGGGGAAGTGGGATTCCGAACCGCTGGAACATGGCGTAGACGAATCCGGAGCAATCGAACCCCCCGGCACCCGTGCCGCCCCATCGGTAAGGCACCCCCAGGAACCGTCGGGCGAAGACCGCCAGCACCGTTCCCCGCGAAGAGGTGACCTGCCGGACCCGGGGACCGGCAGTGGAAGAGGCGGGCACCCTTAACCGCTGCCCCACCCGCAGGACTCCCTCCACCGGGATCCCGTTCAGGGCCGCGAGCTGCTGGGGGCTTGTTCTGTACCGGCGGGCAAGACGCCAGAGGGTGTCCCCAGGCTGGACCTCGTACACCTCCTCCCGCTGGACCGCTTCCTCATCGGCCCGCCCGGGGATCCGCAGCACCTGCCCGGGCCGGAGGACGTCTGGATCTTCCAGCCCGTTTGCCTCCACCAGGTCCCGCACGCTGACTCCGTAGCGGGCCGCGATCCGGGTGAGGGTGTCTCCCGGCTGCACGGTGTACGAGGAACCTTGCGCGAAGACCCGGGATGGACCCAGGAGAACCAAGCACAGGAAGGCCATCGCGGCCACGGCCTTCGGCCAGCCCATCCTCATCCCTCCCCCGGGGATCGAAGACCCCGCCCACGCGGGCCCATAGACGTTTATCAGGGTTCGCCCTGAGGAGGAGGGATCCTCCGTCAATGGGCAAGGCAATCCATAAAATTTTCGGAAGACCAGAGGATAACACGAGGGGCGGGGAAAACCAATTTTATGGAAGATTCAGGGAGCCGGTGGTTTCGGAGATGAACACAGGCCGGGAGGCCCTCTCCCGGCCTGTGTTCGCGAATCAAGTGGGCCCAGCTAGTGGAGGGAGCGCTTGAAGTCGCTGGGCTTAACGTTCTCGATGAACCGCCGCCACTCCTCCATCTCCTGGTCCTGATCCTCCTCCTTCTTGAGGGGGATGGCGTGGGCGGCGACCTTCTCGTCCACGAAGATGGGGGCGTTCATCCGCAGGGCGAGGGCGATGGCATCGCTGGGCCGGGAGTCGATGGCGTTCTCCCTCCCGTCCCGCACGAGGTGGATCTCCGCGTAGTAGGTCTGATCCCGGACGTCCGTGACCACCACCCGCTTCACGGAGACGTCCATGCTCTGGAGGATGTTGCGCAAGAGGTCGTGGGTCATGGGGCGAGGTGGGGTGATCCCCTGCAGCTGCAGGGCGATGGCCTGGGCTTCCGCGGGACCCACCCAGATGGGGAGGGCCAGCCGCTCCTCCGCGTCCGTGAGCAGGACCACGGGGTTCATCTGGTGATCCATGGCGACGCCCTTCACCTTCATCCAGATCACGGTTCCCCCCTCCTCCGCTCTTAAGCCGATTATACCACCCTACGATGTCGAGAGCCCCCTCCGGTCATAGGTGTACACCTTGCCGTTGGCCCGCAGCCGGACGGGGTTCCGCCAGAGGGTGTACACGGACCGGAGGTACAGGGCGATGCGCTTGGGGTCCAGTTTCTTCCCCTCCTCCGCGTGCACCAGGGTGAGATCCCGGGGACCCGTGGGGTCCTCCACCTCGATGGGGGGGTCCCCTTTGTAGAGTTTCTGCTGGATGAGCATCTCCTTGACGGCCCCCACCTCCGTGTTCTTCGTGCGGTCCCGGGGGTCGTACACGAACAGGTCCAGCCGGTGCACGAGCTCCTGGGTGAGCATCTCGTCGATCAGACGCACGTCCTCGTAGAATCGGCGGACCTCCAGGGCCTTCTGCCATCCCCAGGTCCGACGGATGTGCTGGAAGAGGGTATAGCCAATCATGTAGGTGGCGGGCCGGCTGCAGATGGAGATGCTGACCTCCGCCCACTGCCGGGCGCTCACCAGCTCCCTCAGCAGCTCCAGTTCCACGAAAGTGGCCCACCCCTCGTTGATGATGTGGGTGCGCTGGATGAGATCGAAGTACTCCGCCTCCTGCCGGACCGCCTCCAGGATGTACCGCTCGTAGTCCTGGAGGGGCGCCCGGGCCTCCAGGTAGTAGATGACCCGGCGGGTGCGCCGGGCGGGGTCCCGCTCGAAGGCGTTCACGCTGGTGGCCACGGTGAGGCAGGCGTCCAGCAACCGCTCCACCGTCTCCCGTCCGTACTTCTCCTCGAAGGACCGGAAGGTCCGGGCGTGCTGCTCCGCGAGGTTGAGGATGTCCTTGTTGGACTTGCGGAACCAGTGGTTGTTCGCGAAGAAGTCCGCGTGTCCGTACACGTGTGCGATGACGCAGAGGTTCTGCAGGTGGGTGTTGGTCCGGCGCAGGAAGGCATAGGAGGGACGGGTGTTCAGCACCAGCTCCAGGATGCTGAACACCGCCTTTGCTTGCTGGGCGTGGATCTCCTTGTAGGCTCCGCCCCAGTACCAGTGCACGAACCGGTTCGGAAGCCCCATGCTGGCCACTTCCGCGATCTCCTCGCTGTCCGTGAAGCGGAAGACCACGGGATCGAAGCTCAGGCCCAGGTCCCGGGCGAGCGCCTCCACCCGCGTGATGACCGTCTCGTACTCCCGCATCTCGCGGTTCCCCCTTCCCCATTGAGGTAGGGGATGAACTCCCGCAGGGCCTGCCGGATGGAATCCAGGTCCACCAGGTTCACGAAGGAAAGGTTGGGTCGCCGCCGGCTCAACTCCTGGACATGCTCGCTGAACCCCCCGATCCCCCGACCCCCGGGATTCACGTGCCCGTAGCTGACCACATCGAACCGCTCCAGGGCCTCCTCGAACCGCCGCTTGGCCAGCTCAAAGTCCCCGCTGCTCGTTTCTCCGTCCGTGAACAGGAACAGGTACTTGTCGTACTCGCTCACCCCCTCCAGGAGCTCCATGGCCTTCTCCAGCCCCGCGCTGATGTGGGTCCCACCACTGCTTTCGACGGAAAAGAACTCGTCCCGGGTCTTCTCCTCCGCCACGTCCTGGAACACCACGTACCGGCGCAGGTTGGTGGGATAGCGGCGCTCCAGGGCGTACCAGAGGAGGAAGATCATCTTCCGGACCAGGGCCAGGTAATCTCCCCGCATGGAGCCGGAGATGTCCAGCACGTAGATCTCCAGGGAGCGATGGTTCCGATCCGCGGCCGGGTCCTCCACGAAGTACCAGCCGTCCAGCCGTAGGTCCACGTCGTACTCTGCCACTCCCCGCTCCCGGATGTTCCGGAGGAGGCTCGTGACCATGGTCTCCTCCAGGTTGAGGTCCGCGGCCAGCCCCCACCGGTCCAGGTCGTCCAGCTCGAGCAGGTCCTCCGTCTCCACTTCCCCGCCCCGGCTCACGTGGTGCAGGGCCGGCAGCTGCAGCTCCTCCAGGAGCACTTCCTGGGCCAGGCGCACGAACTCCTCGAAGTCCAGCTCGACCCGTAGCTCCTTGCCGTGGTGGTCTCCCCCCAATAGCCCCCCGACCGCGTACACCTCCTCCCCCCCTTGCCCTCCCGCGCCCTGTCCTTGTCCCGCGCCCTGGGCCAGAAACCGCTCCTCTTCCCCGTACCGGAGGGTGGGGAGGTCCAGGGTGGTGATCTGGGTCTTCACCTTCCCGTCGATCACCAGTTCCTTCTGCTGGATGAGCTCGTGGAGGTTCTGCTTCAGGTACTCCCGCAGGAGCTGGTCGTGCTTGTGCTCCGCGATCCGGGCCCGGTGGACGCGCATGTCTACACGCTCCGCCCGATGATCTTGAGCAGACTCCGGGCGCACACCTCGCAGTACCCGTATTCCTCGATGGCGGTGCGGTACAGGGTCTGCAGCAGGGCCCGGCTCTGCGGGTCCATCTCCTCCGTCTTGTCGTACAGGCGCAGGCAGTTCTTGATCTTGTTGAACACCACCTCGTTGATGGCCCCCCGCAGGTGTTCGTTTTCCGTGTAGGGCAGGCTCACGAGCTCTTCCTTGCGCTCCACGAGCACGTTCTCGAAGGCCAGGCGTCCCTGTCGGCTGATCTGACGCTTCGCGATGAGGATCCCCTCCACCTCGTCCAGCAGCTCCTTCTCCCGCTCCGCCAGCGGTTCCCCCAACACGTGCCGGCTCACCGCGTCCAGGTAGTTCCGGTAGAGGTTCTGGCCGTACTCGAAGAACTGGGTGGGCACGATGCGCTCCACGATGAGGGCGATCTTGCCCTGAATGAACTCCATCTTGGTCTCCTCGAACTGGCGCAGGAGCTCCTTCAGGTTCAGGTCCTTCATGGACTGATGCTCGAAGGTGCGCTCGATGGCCTCGGAGATGAGTTCGAGATCCAGGCAGGTGTCCGCCTTCGCATAGGCGTAGGAGAAGGCGTCCTCGAAGAACCGGGGGCTCAGACCCCGCATCCCCCCGGATTCTTCCCGGGTCTTCAGGGCGTAGCGAGCGGCCAGCTCGTACACGTCCTGAGGCGCGTGCTTGCGCTCCCCGCGCCGTCGGTTGGCCCGCTCCACGAGCGTCCGGTAGATCTGCATCTCCCCCGCGAGGTCCATGTTGTACGGAAAGTCGATCTTGTGGATGCGACCCCGCAGGGGCTCCATGATGTCTTCCTGGAGGAAGACGTTGTACTCGGGGTAGTTCGTGTGCCCGATGACCACCAGATCCACGTGTACCGTGGGGAAGTTGGCGAGATCCACCCGCTTGGACTGGATGAGCTCCAAGAGCAAGGACAGCAGCTGCCGACGGCTCTTGAAGACCTCCGTCCAGTCCAGGATCCCCCGGTTCGCCCAGATGATCTTGCCCTCGAAGTCGTAGGCATCCGGATCGTAGGTGGAGCCACGCTCCTTGAGCATGGCGAAGTTGATGTTGCCCACGAAGTTGGTGATGTCCTCCCGGCGCAGGTCCGTGGGAGTGTGCTTGGCGATCCCCACCTTGTGGCGGGCGGAGATGTAGATCCTCTTCACGGGCACCGGCTCCCACCCTCCGCACCGACGGATGAGCCGCTCGCACACGGGGCAGGGCACGGCCTCCTCATGCCAGTACAGTCCGTACTGATCCAGCACCTCATGGGGGACGAGGTCGAAGGGGTGCTGGTGGAAGGGGCAACCCTCCACCGCGTACAGGATTCCTGCCTCCGTCCGGGAGTACTCCTCCAGTTTCCGCTTCAGCTTGTCCACGGTCATGCTCTTGCCGGACCCCTGTGGACCCACCAGCAGGAGCAACCGCCGCTCCATGGACATGGCGTATCCCCGGAAGTACGAGACGATGTCCTGGAGCTGCTTGCCCATCCCGTAGATGCCTTCGAAGACATTCTCCGGCCCAAAGTACTCGATCATGTCCGCGATGTAATGATGCGTGGTGCGGGTGAGCCGCTCGTCGGCCCGTGCCGCCTGCAGGTAATCCCCCACCGTCCGGATCTCCATGGCTTCCCCTAACAGAAAGCTTCGGCTTTCCGTCCCCCTTCTTGAATGTCCCCAAAACACGCGGGCCCAGACGGAGGGGAAGGACTCCGCTGGGCCCGTTGGGTTTCTCCGACCACCGCGCGCCCGCGGTGGTCCCTCCCACGCCGCCCGGCCGGCGGCTTGCCGCAAGTATACGCAGCCCCCCTTCCCCCTGTCAAAAGGGGGAAGGGGGCGGAATTCCCCTGTTCGCGCCGTGCGCGGGAGCCCGGAAGCGTCCGCGGGACGAGACCCACGGCCACGGGCATCGCCTCACCTCAGGGACCCCCTGCATCCGCAGGCGAGCCGTACGTATAACACAATTGTGAATTCGATTCCGAGAATGATACGATGGAGTCACACGGGAAACGGTTCTCCTTTTGGAGGTGCGCCTTGTCCGACATCCTCCACATGGCGGTAGAGATCGTGAAAACCCAGGCCGCCCAGCGGGAGATGAGCGCGGCGGAGATCGCGGAGTACCTCCAACGGACGGTGCATGCCCTGCAGACCGCCCTCCACGGCATCGGGGCGCCGGAGAAAGCCGCCCCGGCCGGGGAGGCGGCACCCCAAGAGGGCTTGGAGACGGCTCCGGCCGCGCCCCGGACCCTCCGGGTCGAGGAGGCCGCGAAGTACCTGGGCCGAACCCCCATGACGGTGTACAAATACATCCACCAGGGGAAGCTCCCCGCCCAGCGGGTCGGGCGTTCGTTTTTGATCCGCCTGGAGGATGCCCAGGCCCTCAAGCAGGAGCTGGGGCGTACCGGCCGCCGGAGCCCCCGTCGGGCTGCCGGGGCCCGGCCGAGGAGGCGGGTGGCTTCCAGGGCGGCGGCGGGCCGTCGCCGGGGGACCCGGAAGGCCTAGCGCTCCGGAGACCCCGGGACGACGTGTCCGGGACAAACGGGCGTCCTTTTGGGAGGGAGAGATGGAGCTGGCGAGGGTCCACGGATTTCTGTTCTTTCAGGTTCCGACCGGGGACCGAGCGCGACACGGAGGCGGGCGGATACGGGAGGCCTTCCACATGGCCGCGGGGCGGGACGGCGTGGTGGCGGTTTACGCCTACAGCCTCTTGGGATTCCGGGCGGACGCGTCCCTCGGAGTGTGGATCGCGGCTTCGCAGGTGGAGGCGTATCGAGCCGCCGCCCGATGCCTCCTGCAGGCGGATCTCCCCTTACGGGATGCCCTGTGGGGCTTCGTCCGTCCCTCCCCGTACACGGGCCGCAGCGGCACCACCATGCGGGTTCCGGGGCCGCGCAAGCAATACCTCGTGGTCTATCCTTTCACGAAGACCCACGGGTGGTACCAGCTGCCCGTGGAGGTCCGGCGCGCCATGATGACGGAACACGCCCGGGTGGGACACGCGTACGAGGACATCGACCAGCTGTTGCTGTACGCTACCGGGCTTGCGGACTGGGAGTTCGTGGTGGCCTACGAGACGGACGACCTGGAACGGTTCAGCGATCTCGTGGTGGCCATGCGCGGCACCGCGGCTCGGCCGTACACCCTGAGGGACACTCCCATCTACACCGCCCGGTACGGCGGCGTGGACGAGGTGCTGGAAGAGGTGTTCGGCCCGTGACGGATCCCCTCCGGGTGCTCCTGGACCTGCTGGAGGAAAACCGGGTCATGACCCTGGCGACCGCGGGGCCCGAGGGGCCTTGGGCTGCCCCCGTCCTGTACGCCTGGGAGGGGACGGCCCGCCCCCTCCTCTATTTCATGTCACGGCTGCAGACCCGCCATGCCCGGGACATCCTCCGCACCCCACAGGTGGCCGCGGCCATCCACCCGCCGTACACCCGACCCCTGCGGGGCGTGCAGTTGAGCGGAACAGCGGAGCCGCTGCGGGGAGTCGCCGCCGCGCATGCCCTCGAGCTCTACCTCGCCCGGTTCCCCTCCGCCCGCGGGCGGTTTCCCGCGGAAGCGGTCCTCGCGGAGCGGTCCGAGGTCCGGTTCTTCCGGCTTACCCCTCAACGGATCTTCGTCCTGTCCGAAGCGCACTTCGGCTGGGGCGTGCGGCGGGAAGTCCTCCTCGAACCGGAACGCGTCGGGGAGCGGGCATCCGGGTAGGCCCGCAGGTCGGTGAAGGTCGCCGTTTTCCTGCACGTCCTGGCCGCGGCCACCTGGGTCGGTGGGAACGTGCTCTTCTTCCTGGCCGCTCCCCTCCTGCGTCGGGAGGACCCCGGAGGCTTTCGGGCGCTCGGGCGGGTCTTCCGAACGGTTTCGTGGGCGGCGGTGGCGGTGCTGGTGCTCACGGGCCTGTGGTTCCTCGCCACGGGATGGGACCCCCGCGGTGGCGTCCTGGCGGTGAAACTCCTCCTGGTGACCGCGGCCCTCGTCCTCAAGGTCGCCCACGACTTCTGGATCGCGCCCCGGGCCGTGCACCGGCGCGGTCGGTTCGTCTCCCTCGCCACCGGGATTGGCCGCACGAACCTCGCCCTGCAGCTCTTCATCCTGTACCTCTCGACCCGCCTGGTCCGATGAGGGACCGGATTCTCCGCGCCGCCCGAGCCGAGCCCGTGGACACCACGCCCGTGTGGTTCATGCGGCAGGCGGGCCGCTACCTCCCGGAGTACCGGGCCCTGCGGCGTCGGTACCCCATGCGGGAGCTCCTCCGAACCCCCGAGCTCGCCGCGGAGATCACCCTGATGCCCCTGCGTCGCCTGGACGTGGATGCCGCCATCCTCTACAGCGATCTCCTCGTGCCCCTGTGGGGCATGGGGCTGGACTTCCACCTCGCGGAGGGAAGGGGGCCCGTGGTGCGGGTGGAGGTGGAACGCCTGGCGCACCTCCCGGAGCTCGATCCGGACCGGGTCCGGTTTACCTTCGAAGCCATCCGCCTTCTGCGGAGCGCCCTGGACCGGCCCCTCATCGGATTCGCCGGGGCTCCCTTCACCGTGGCCGCCTACCTTTTAGAGGGACAGACGAGCCGTGACTGGCCCCGCACCCGCGCCTTCCTCCACCGGCATCCGGACGTGTGGCACCGGCTCCTGGACATCCTGGCCCGAAACCTCGGCCTGTACCTCCGGGCCCAGGTGGAGGCCGGAGCGCAGCTCGTGCAGATCTTCGACTCGTGGGTGGGGGTGCTCTCCGGGGAGGACTTCGTGGCTTTCGTCCGGCCGTATCTCGTGGCCATGCTGGAGACGGTGGGCGCCGCCGTTCCCCGCATCTACTTCTCCACGGGGAGTTCTCACCTCCTCGGGCACCTCGCGGATCTCCCCGCGGAGGTGATCGGGGTGGACTGGCGGGTGCGCCTTCAGGACGCCGCGGTCCGGTCCGGGAAGTCCGTGGTGCAGGGAAACCTCGACCCCGCCCTCCTCCTGGGAGAGGAGGCGCGCCTCCTGTCCCGCACAGATGCCATTCTTGAAGAGGGAAGGCGCCTCGCGGGGCACATCTTTAACCTGGGACACGGGGTCCCGCCGGAGGCGGATCCCGGTCGGCTCGCGATGCTGGTGCACTTCGTGCACGAACGCGGTAGGAGGGAGGGAAGGCATGCGGCCCACTGAACCCGTGGGAGTGCTGCTCATGGCGTACGGGACGCCGCGCAGCCTGGAGGAGGTGGAGGCGTACTTCACGCACATCCGCAGGGGAAGACGGCCCTCGGACGAGGAGCTGGAGGACCTCCGGGAGCGGTACCGCAGGATCGGTGGCACCTCGCCCCTGCGGGCCGTCACGGAGGCCCAGGCCGCCTCCTTACAGGCCGTCCTGGACCGCCGGGCGGCCGGGAGGTTCCGGGTGTACCTGGCCATGAAACACGCCGACCCCTTTATCCCGGACGTGACGCGCCGCATGCTCCGGGACGGCGTGCGGGAGATGGTGGCGCTCGTGCTGGCGCCGCATGAGTCCCGCATGATCCTCGACGAGTACCTGGAGTATGCGGCCCCCGTCCTCGCGGAGTTCCCGCAGGTCCGCCTGCACCCCGTGCGCACCTGGCATCTCAACCCCGGCTACCTCGCGGCCCTGGAGGGGCGCATCCGGAAGGCCCTCGGGGAACTCGCGGACCCTGTCGCGGTGGTCTTCACCGCCCACAGCCTGCCCGAGCGCATCCTGGAGTGGGGTGACCCATACCCGCACCGGCTGCGGGAGACCTGTGAGGCTCTGGCCGTCCGCCTGGGGCTCCCGCGGTGGCGGTTCGCGTACCAGAGCGCGGGTCACGGACCGATCCCGTGGCTGGGCCCGGACATCCTGGAGGTCCTGCCGGAGGTCCGGGCGGAGGGGGCCAGCGCGGTGCTGGTGGTCCCCATCGGGTTCGTGGCGGACAACCTGGAGATCCTGTATGATCTGGACATCGAGGCCGCGGAGCACGCCCGAGAGTTGGGCCTTACCTTCCGACGCACGGAGTCCCTCAACGCGGACGGAACCCTCATCGAGGGACTCGCGGACGAGGTGGAACGGGCCGTGGGGATGCGCGCGTAGCGGGTGTTTTGGGGGCATCCGGGAGGTGGGCCATGCGACCGGTGTTGGGCCTGCACCACATCACCTGCATTTCCGGCCCCGCGCAGGAGAACGTGGACTTCTACGCGGGGGTGCTGGGGATGCGGCTCGTGAAGCGCAGCGTGAACCAGGACGATCCTGGGACCTACCACCTCTTCTACGCGGACGCGGAGGGCCGCCCGGGGACGGACCTCACCTTCTTCCCGTGGGCCCACATGCCACCGGGAAGGCTCGGAACCGGGCTTGCGGTGGAGGTGGCCCTCGCGGTCCCCCAGGGGAGCCTCCGGTACTGGGAGGAACGGCTGGATCGGTACGGGGTCAGAGTCGAACCCCGCGAGGTCCGGTTCGGGGAGGCGGTGCTGCCCTTTGCGGACCCGCACGGGCTGCGGCTCGCGCTCGTGGAGGTGGAGGAGCGTCCTTTCACGCCCTGGGGGAGAAGCCCGGTGCCGCCCGAGCACCAGATCCGGGGATTGCACGCGGCCCGGGTGTGGGTTCAGCGGCTCCGGCCGACCGTCCAGTTCCTCACGGACGTCCTGGGCTTTGTGCCCCTCGGGGAGGAGGGGGGCTGGCACCGGTACGGGGTGGCGGGCGGCGGCTCCGGTGCCTTCCTGGAGATCCAGGAACGGCCTTGGGAGGGTCGCGGGCGGTGGGGCGTGGGCACGGTGCACCACCTCGCCTGGCGGGTGGAGGACGAGGACCATCAGCAGGAGGTGCGTCGGAGGGTGCTCCTGGTGGGACTCCGGCCCACCCCCGTGATTGACCGGTTCTGGTTCCGATCCGTGTACTTCTCCGAGCCCGGAGGGGTGCTGTTCGAGCTCGCCACGGACGGCCCCGGGTTCGCGGTGGACGAGGATCCGGACCATCTGGGCGAGCGGCTCGTCCTCCCGCCCTGGCTCGAGCCTCACCGGGCGGAGATCGAAGCGGTGCTGCCGAGACTGGCCTACCCGCCCGTGTCGGAGCCCGCAAAGGCGCCGTGACCCGGAAGCGCTTCGAGCGCCTGGTGGAGGAAGCCCTGCGTACCCTCCCGCCCGAGTTCCGGGGGGCCCTGGAGAACGTGCACGTGGTGGTGGAGGACGAACCCACGCCCGATCAGCTAACCTCCGTGGGACTCCGGCCCGGGGATTGGCTGTTCGGTCTGTACGAGGGGACCCCGCTCCCCGAGCGGGGGCTGGAGCCGCCGTTGCTGCCGGACCGCATCACGGTGTTCATGCGGCCGCTGTTGGAGGCCTGCGCGTCTGAGGAGGAGCTGCGGGAGGAGATTCGGCGCACGGTGCTCCACGAGCTCGCCCACTACTTCGGGCTCGACGAGGACCGGCTGGAGGAGCTGGGGTACGGGTAGGGATGAGGTTCCTCGAGCGCCTCAAGCAAGGACCGCCCATCCTCGCGGACGGGGCCATGGGGACCATGCTTCTCGCCGCGGGCCTCCCGGCCGGGAGGCCCGGAGAGGCCTGGGTCCTGGAACGACCGCAGGCCATCGCCGCGGTGCACCGGGCCTACTTGGACGCGGGCGCGGAACTGATCCTCACGTGCACCTTTGGGGGAAACCGGGCCCGGCTGCACCGTCTGGGCCTGCAAGACCGGGTGGAGGAGGTCAACCGGAGGGCCGTGGAGATCGTCCGGGCCGTCACGGGAGGACGGGATGTGTGGGTGGCCGGGGACATGGGCCCCTTGGGAGAGCTCCTGGCCCCCTTCGGGAAGCGCACGTACGCGGAGGCCGTGGACCTGTTTGCGGAGCAGGCCGGGGCCCTCGCGTCGGCGGGGGTGGATCTCCTCTACGTGGAGACCCTCTCGGACCTGCGGGAGGCTCAAGCGGCGGTAGAGGGCGCGCGGCGGGCCGCCCCGCACCTCCCCCTGGTGGTGACGTTCTCCTTCGACACGCACGGCCGGACGAACATGGGCGTCCGGCCCGAGGCGGTGGCCCAGGCCGCCCGGCAGTGGCAGCTGGCCGCGGTGGGTGCCAACTGCGGGGCCACCCTGGAGATGACGGAGGAAGCCCTCCGGCGGATGCGGGAGACGGATCCGGATCTGGCCCTCGTGGCCAAGCCCAACGCGGGGCTGCCCCGGTTCACGGAGACCGGCCCCGTCTACGACGCCGGCCCTCTGCAGCTCGCGGAGTTCGGCCGCCGGGCCATCGGCCTCGGGGTGCGGGTCCTCGGCGGCTGCTGCGGCACCACGCCCGACCACATCCGGGCCCTGGCCCGAGCGGTACGCGGGGGCGTTAAGCCCGCTGGGCCACCACCTCCCGCACGGTGACGGGCCGGCGCGGGGTCTGGGCATCCAGCACCGCGATGGCCGCCATGTTCACCACCTCCGAGATCTCCGCACCCCGGCTCAGCACGTGCACGGGTTTGGCCATGCCCATGAGGATGGGGCCCACCGCCACCGCGCCCCCGAGCCGTTGCACGAGCTTGTAGGCCACGTTGGCGGCTTCCAGACTCGGGAACACCAGCACGTTCGCCTCCCCCACCAGGGTGGAGAAGGGATAGTCTTCTGCCCGCAGCTCGGGGGAGAGGGCCACGTCCACCATCATCTCGCCGTCCACCATGAGGTCCGGCCGGCACCGTTTCACCAGGTCCGCGGCCTGCGCCACCTTCTCGGACCTGGGGTGGCGGGTGGAGCCGAAGTTGGAGAAGGAAATCATGGCCACCCGGGGTTCCAGATCGAACTCCCGGGCCTTGTCCGCGGCCATGATGGCGATCTCCGCCAGCTCCTCCGCGGTGGGATCGATGTTTACCGTGGGATCCGCGAACAGGTACGCCCGGCCCTCCAGGATCATGAGGTACAGGCCCGCCACCCGACTCACGCCCGGCGCGGGACCGATGACCTGCAGGGCGGGCCGGATCACGTCCGGGTAGTGGTAGGTGAGGCCGGCCACGAACCCGTCCGCGTCGCCCCTGTGCACCATCATGGCCCCGAAGTAGTTGGGCTGCCGCATGAGGGCCCGGGCCTCCCGGAGGGTCACCCCCTTGCGCTGTCGCAGGCGGTAGAGGGTCTGCGCGTACTCCTCAAACCGAGGAAAGCGCTCGGGGTTTACCACCTCGAGCGAGGTGGTGATCCGCAGCTCTTCCATCCGGGCCCGCACCACCTCCTCCCGGCCCAGGAGCACGGGGTGCGCCATCCCTTCCTGGACCAGGATGGCGGCCGCGCGAAGGATCTTGGGTTCCTCGCCCTCGCTGAACACGATGCGCTTGGGTTGTTGGCGGGCCTTGTGGTACACGATCCCCAGCACCTCCCGGCCCCGCAAAAGACGCCGGGCCAGTTCCTCCCGGTACGCCTCCAGGTCCACGTGCCGTCTGGCCACGCCCGTGCGCATGGCCGCCTCCGCCACCGCAGGCGCCACCCACAGGGCCACCCGGGGATCCAGGGGCTTGGGGATGAGGTAGTCGGGCCCGAACTCCAGATGCGCTAAACCGTAGGCCCGCAGGACGGAGTCCGGCACATCCTGCTTGGCGAGCGCCGCGAGGGCATGGCATGCGGCCAGCTTCATCTCCTCGTTGATGGCCCGGGCCCGCACGTCCAAGGCTCCCCGGAAGATGAAGGGGAACCCCAGGACGTTGTTCACCTGATTGGGGTAGTCCGAACGGCCCGTGGCCACGATGGCGTCCGGCCGTGCGGCCCGGGCTTCCTCGTAGGGGATCTCGGGATCCGGATTCGCCAGGGCGAACACGATGGGGCGGGACGCCATGGACCGCACCATCTCCCGCGTCACGATCCCCGGTGCCGAGAGTCCCACGAACACGTCCGCGCCGACCATGGCCTCCGCCAGGGTCCGGGCCGGGGTGTCCGCGGCGAACCGCTCCTTGTAGGGATTCATGCCCTCCGCTCGCCCCCGGTACACGACCCCCTTGGTGTCCACCAGCACCACCTGCTCCCGCCGCATCCCGAGCAGCAGGAAGAACTCCGCGCACGCGATGGCGGAGGCTCCGGCCCCGCTGATGACCACCCGGACCTCGGTGATCCGCTTCCCCACCAGCTCCAGGGCGTTCAGCAGGGCGGCCCCCACGATGATGGCGGTCCCGTGCTGGTCGTCGTGGAACACGGGGATGTCCAGCTCCTCCCGCAGCCGCCGCTCGATCCAGAAGCAGTCCGGGGCCCGGATGTCCTCCAGGTTGACCCCTCCGAAGGTGGGGGCGATGGCCCGGACGATCCGGACGAACTCCTCCGGATCCGTGGCCTCCACCTCGATGTCGAAGACGTCCACGTCCGCGAACCGCTTGAAGAGCATCGCCTTCCCTTCCATCACGGGCTTGCTGGCCAGAGCCCCCACGTTGCCCAGGCCCAGCACCGCGGTCCCGTTGGAGACCACCGCCACCAGGTTGCCCTTGGCCGTGTACCGGTAAGCATCCAGAGGATTCCTGTGGATCTCCCGTACGGGCTCCGCCACCCCGGGCGTGTAGGCGAGGGAGAGGTCCCGCTGGGTGACGAAGGGCTTTGTGATCTGGATGGCCAGCTTGCCGGGCCGGCCCCGCTCGTGGTATTCGAGGGCTTCCTCCCGCAGGGCCATGATCCCACCTCGCGTCTTTGCGTTCTCCCCTCGTCCCATCTGCCCTGCTCGCAAGGAGTTCGCTTCGCCGGAGCAAAACCCTCCTCGAGGCTTCCTTCGGAAAGCCCATCCGAAGATGGGCGCCCCGGATCGTGCTCGCCGCCCCAAGGAGGACTCCGAAGGGAGCGGTTGCCCTTACGGGAGCGTGACCTCGATCCCGCCCGCCCGGCTCACCTGCACGATCCCCGTGCCCGCGCGGTTCTGGAGCCGGATGGTGTACGTCTCATCCGGCTTCCCGAAGGCGTCGAAGGTGACGGTGACGTCCGCGGTAGGAGCAAGTCCCCGGGGGAGTTCGCCCCTGTGGTCGAACCCCCCGCCGCTCCGCCGCACCCAGTACGTGGAGCTCCCCGCGGTGAGGGCCACGGTGTAGGGTTTGCGATCGGCCTTGGCCCGCTCCTGGGCCTCCCGGAGGTCGGTGGCCAGTTGCTCCGTGCCGTAGCGCAGGTCCTGCATGGCAATGCTGCGCCGCCAGCTGGGGAGGGCGAGTCCGAGCAGGAGGGCCACGAGGGCCAGGGCGGCCACGAGTTCCAGGAGGCTCAGACCCCGTTCCCGGGATCTCATGGCGGGGAGAGCTCCTGCCAGCGGGGCTTCTGCCCCGCGAGGCCCTGGGCCTGGATCTGGGGGAGGGTGGTGGTGGGGAAGTAGGGGGGCGCAAACCCGCGGCTGAGCCTCCGGTCGTAGCGGTAGTTGTCCGCATACCCGCTGACGAGCCGCCCGCCGGAGTCCGCGCACCCGGAGACGCCCGCGTACTCCGAGATGAGCCCTCCCAGGAGGTTCAGCTTGCCCTGGGCAGGCCTCCCGCACAGACCTTCCACCACCTGCTCGCTACGGACCCCGTCGTCTACTCCCGGCTGGCCCGCCATGAACACCCCCTGGAGCACGAGGTCGTTGGGGGTACCGGTGGGAATCCGGATCCTCCCGCGCGGGGTGTACAGGCCCAAGATGTTGGTGGGGTTGTCCGTGGGGTCGTAGATGTTCGGCGGCCGTTCGTACCGGAGGTGGTTCGTGATGTACACGTCCCCGCGGGCGGCGATCATCACCTGCTCCCGTTCCTCCACCTGGCCCCAAAGACCGTTCCCCGATCCTGTACCGATCCTCCCGTGCACGTAGATGACGGTGGCGTTCGGGAAGATGTCACTTCCTTGAAAGCCCTTGGGGACGCCCTGGAAGGTGCGGGTCTGGGGATCCGGCCAAGAAGGGTTTGTGACGGTCGTCCGGTTCGTTACCCGGTCGATCTCCACGGTCACCACCTGACCGTTGGCGTGCTCGAACCGGTAGTAAGCCCGGTCCGTACCGGATGCCGGGCAGTACGGATACCCGGGCGTTCCCGGTGGGCAGTTGCTGATGGTGAGACTTCGAAGATCTCCCTGCACGTAGATCCCGCCGAGGAGAGGTTCTCCCGGATCAGAGGTGCCGTTGTTGTTTCGGTCGTCCACCGGCAAATAGACCCCGTCGGGCACCGAGCTCGCGTTGTCGGGGAGCTCCGGAATCCGCTCCCGGACCGCCCGGTTCCACTGCGCATCGGTCCAGGAATTCGGGCCCGTATCCTGCGGGTCCAGCCCCAGGCTCACCGCCCGCTGGGCGATGGCGTCCCGGTCGGTGACCCGTCCCGGGGGGTTGAGGGGCACCACGATGGGATCGATGGTGGGTGTGGTGGGATCCGCGTCGAACCCCCGGGTGAAGTTGGCGGCCGGGTTGTCGGCGTCGTCACCGTAGTTCGTCGGAGTGCAGTCCGGGAGGACGGGCGCTGCCCTCCGCTGACCCCCGACCACCCACTCGTTGGCCTCCAGCTCTGTCTCCACCGGGCCGGATCCCGAGATCCGGCGGAACCCCGCGCGGGTGCTGGTGCTGGTGAGCCGCGTGGCCTGGATGCGGCCGGGGTCGCAGGGGGTGGAGGCATCGGGGGTCCCGAACTTGGGGAACCCCCAGAACCAGAACTGCCCGTTGGTGTGCACCGGTCCGTCGTAGCTCTCCTCGTGGCCGAAGTAGACCCGACTGCCACTGCTTAAGCTAAAGATATGCGTGAAGACCAGCCATTGGGCAAAACTCTGACTCCCCAGGACCGCCCGAAGCTGGCCCTCCAGCGTCACCCGCCTCCGAAATTGAGGATCCACGTATCCCTCCGCCACCACGCGGTACTCCAGGGGGATCAGGTAGGTGGTGGGCGCCGCTCGGTCCCGGTGCACCGGACATTCGTTGGTCTCGCTGGGCGGTTCCTCCCGATCCCGACAAACCCGCAGCCCTGCCTTCGCGGGACTCCATACCACCACCACGGCCCGGTACCGGCCGTTCCCCAGTGCGTTCGGAGGCACGGAGTCCGTGGAACTTCCGGGAGGGGGGAGCAGGGCCTCATGCGGGGGCGGGGCACCGGACCCGCTTGAGAGGAACTCCAGCTTGCGGTACGGGGAGCTGAGGGACCAGTTGACCCGGAACGCCACCCAGCTGGTGGAAGGGCCGGCGGTCACCCCCAGCAAAGATCCATCGATCCACAGCCTCGTGAAAAACTCCATGGGGCTTTGGGTGGTAAACCACGTGTACATCTCAGTTGGACTCGTACGGAGCGTGGCCTTGTCCGCCGGGTTCGCGTTCACCAGGGCCATGAGGGCCGCCCGGGCGGCCCAGGCCCCGCCCTCCGCGATGGCCAGGCTCTGAGTTCCCCGGTACCGCACCCGGCTGATCCCCCCTTCCTGCCCGCTGAGGTAGAGCACCAACCCTCCGAGCAGGGTCAGGATCAGGATCACCACCAGGACCGAGATCAGGGCCACGCCCCGCTCGTCCTTCCGCTTCATCTTCTCCCCTCCCTCACGGGCACGTGGTCCCGTACTGCCGCAACGCCACATCGCCGATCATCTCCCGCTCCACCGCAGGCGTCCCCATCCGGGTCTCCACCTCCATCCGGATCCGGACGCGGATCTGGGCCACGCTCCCCGGATCCGCGGCCACCTCCCCCAGGGAGGTGTAGTACTCCAGGGCGAAGGAGGGCGCCGCGCCGCCCGCCGGCAACTTCGCCAGGACCTCCGGCGGCCCGAAGGGTTCCGAACCGGCGCCGTCCGGGTCCTCTGCCCGGGTGATGGCCCGGTCTGCAGGATCATAGGCGAACCGCACATAGTAGGGCGTGCTCGTGCGGGGGCTACTTGGAACGCACAAGGCCACGGAGGTGGCGCTCGGAGCCGGGGAAGGGAGGACCCTCGCCGCCCACCTCGCCTCGTCCACGATCCCGTCGAGGGCGGCCCGTACCTGCGTCTGCGTGCGCAGCACCGCCCCCGTATCCCGGGCCGCGGTGACGCCTGTATCCACCAGGGCGTAGATCCCCACGGTCACGAGGGCGAGCAGGGTCAGGGCCAGCAGGAGCTCCAGCAGGGTGAGCCCGGCCAGACCTAGGAGGAAACCGAAGCGCCTACTGGTCATCGCACGCGCTCACGAACTCCACGAGGGGCTCGGTGTCCGGAGCTCCGGTCCGCCACACCCGTACCCGGGGGAAGACGATGGAGAGTGCAGAGCCCGGGTCCAGCCGGTCTACCGCCACGTCGAACCGGTACGGCCCGATGTTGGCGATGCGGTGGTAGGGGGTGGGAAGGGGGATCGGGGTCCGCGGGAGGTCCGTCCAGTTCACCCCCCACACGCAGTTGGGACTCGCCCGGATCTGCTCCAGCACCTGAGTTGCGATGGTGGTGGCGGCCGCGGTCTCGTTGGCTCGGGCCGTGAACCGCATGCCGGCCAGGAAGGTGTACATCAAAAAGACCGCCACCAGGCCAAACAGCACGATGGCCACGAGGATCTCCACCAGGGTGAGCCCAGCTTCCCGCCTCCCGCCGCGCATCACCGCCCCTCGAAGACACAAAACCCGGCCCACTGGTCTGGCCGGGTTCGCCACTGGCTCCGGACGGCACCAGGCGACCACGTCCGCACCGCCCTTCCTCGCCTCCAGACCTACCCTGATCCCCCAGGCGTCAGAGCAACTCCTGTGCCACCTTTGACCCCGGTCCCGCGGGGGCCTGCTCCCCGAACCTCCCCTTGCCCTTTATATGCCCCAAACCTCCGAATTCCCGCTCGCGAATCCCCCATTGGTTATGAAAATTCCTTCGATCGGAGGATGGGCAGCCCGGCGGGAGGGCTGGTTTAGTCAGGTTAATTCCGGGCCGGAGGTGCGATCCGTGGTCAGATGGCTTTTCCTCGGCTTCGGGCTTGGGGTAGTCCTCGTCTTCTCCGCCGGTGAGGCTTCCGCCGCCCTCCTGGCCCGGGGGGTGCCGGTGGTGGCCCTGGGGTCCAGTACCCCGGCAGTCCCTAACTGTCCCACCCTGGAGGGAGAGGTGTGCTACGACCCTACCACCGGGCGGATCGGATTCTACATCCCCCTCAGTCCGGCCTACAGCGGGATCTACGGGGTGACCCCGGTACCGTTCTCGTGGTCTACGAGGACCGCCGGCACGACCCCCGACTCCCGCTGGGGTCCCTTCACCAACCGGAACGCCCTCCGGATGTTCCTCCGGTTCTCGCCCGTGGCCCTCCCGGTAGGCTCTGCAACCCTCACCTTCCGGTTCGAGGATCTGGACCTCGGTGGGGCCAACGATCCCGGGAAGTTCTTTGAGGCCATCGCCTTCTACGATGCCTCCGGGAACCCCGTCTCCGGCCCCATCACGCTCATGAGCGGGAGCTGCGCGCCGATCCCCTGCACCCTCACCGGAGACTCCCGCTACCAGACCATCGTCTTCTCCGACTCCCCCCGGCTCCGCGCCCTGCTCACGGGGGACCCGTTTTTCGTGGAGCTCCGGTTCGGGAGCCGTGCGGGTGGGGACCACAAGAAGAAGTTCGTCAATACCAAGGAGTTCCTTGAGGCCACGCTGGAGACCGACCCCCTTCCTCCGCCTCGCGTCCCGGAACCGCCGAGCGTGCTCCTCTGGGGCGCAGCCCTGGCCCTCGTGGGGCTGCGGAGGGGGAGGAACTCAGCCACCCCACCGCGAGCAGCACCCCGACCGCGACCGCGCTGAGCAGGAGGACGAGGGCTGCCGCCGCGTCCCAGCGGCCTGCCTGCACCGCGTCGTACAGGGCGATGGGCAGGGTCTGGGTACGGCCCGGGATGTTTCCCGCCACCATGAGGGTGGTGCCGAAATCCCCCAACGCCCGGGCGAACGCCAGCGCCACCCCGGCCAGCACACCCCTGCGGCCCAGGGGCAGGAGCACCCTCACGAACTGCTGCAGGGCGCCGGCCCCGTCTATGCGGGCGGCTTCCAGCACCTGGGGATCCACCTCCTCGAAGGCCGCCCGGGCGGTGCGCACCACGAGGGGGAGGGAGGGCACCGCGGCGGCGATCACCGCCCCCTGCCAGGTGAACACCAGCGACACCCCGAAGGTCGCCTCCACCCACTTCCCCAGCGGGCTCTGCCGTCCCAGAAGCACCAAAAGGTAGTAGCCCAACACCGTGGGGGGCAGGATCATGGGCAGGGAGGTGAGCGCCTCCACCACCCCGCGTCCCGGAAACCGCGACGCGGTCAGCACGTACGCGAGCCCCACTCCCGCCACACCCGCGAGCAGCGTGGCCAGCGACGCCACCTTGAGGGAGACCCACAGGGGTGCTGGGTCCAGCTACGGTCCCTCCCCGGGCAGCACGAAGCCGTACCGCCGCATCACCGGCCGGCCCGCAGGTCCGACGACGAACGCCAAAAACGCGCGCGCCTGCTCCTGCTGAGTGGACCGGGCCACTACCCCCGCGGCCTGCCGGATGGGCTCGTGTAGCCGGTCCGGGATGAGCCAGAACCGGCCGCCGCGGGCCACGGGGGGGGCCAGGGCCAGGGAGAGGGCCACGATCCCCACGTCCGCGTTGCCCGACTGCACCAGCTGCAGGGTCAGGCTCACGTTCTCCCCGTACACCAGCTTCGGCCGGACCCGGTCGTACACCCCGCCGTTCACGAGGGCCTGGCGCGCGGCTTCCCCGTAGGGTGCGTGTTCGGGGTTGGCGATGGCCACGTACCGAACCCGGGGATCCAGCAGTACGGACAACCCCCGCTCCACGGGCAGGGGGCTTTCGCGCCGGACCCACAGGACGACGCGGCCCACCGCGTACAGCTGAACCGAGTCCGGCACCACGAAGCCTCGCTCGGCAAGCCGGTGCACGAACGCCTCGTTGGCGGAGAAGAACGCGTCGAACGGCGCCCCGTTCTCCACCTGCTGGGCCAGCTGGCCCGAGGACCCGAAGGAGAAGGTGACGGGGATGCCGGCGCGGGCGCGGAAGGCCTGCCCCACCTCCTCGAAGGCGTACCGGAGGTCGGCGGCGGCCGCCACCAGCAACCCCTCGGCAGGCTGCGTTCCCACCGGCGCCGCAGACGCCGACAACACCGCGGCCAGCAGGACGAGGATCCTCCTCACCCCGCGATCTCTCCCAGCTTCCGGACGCTTCCCGCGGGCGCCGGGTCGTACCCCCCGATGGCCGCGAGCTCCTCCCGGAACCGCCGGCCGGCCACCACGTCCAGCAGGACCCGCACGGGCTCGCGGTCCGTCAGGTCTTCCGGGACCACCAGGTCGTACCGGTGCTCCGCCAGGGGGAGGAAGTCCAGGCCGAACAGCCGCGCCACGGGCAGCACCCCGGGGCCCGCGTCCGCGAGGCCCGTGGCCACCGCCTCGGCCACGGCCAGGTGGCCGGAGAGCTCGCGCCGGTAGCCCTCCAGGCTGTCCACCGGGATCCCCGCACCGCGCAGCCACTGGTCGAACACCAGGCGGCTGCCGGAACCCTGCTCCCGGTTCACCACCCGCACGCCCGGCCGCAGCAGGTCCTCGGCGCTCCGGATGCGGGCACCCGGGCGGAGCATCACGCCCTCCACCCACCGCGCGAGCGTCACCACCAGCGCCGGCGCTCGGCCCAGGGCGTGCCGGATGGTCTGCGTGCCCTCGGGATCCCCGGGCGGGTGGAGGTGGGTGCCGGCCGCGTGCACGAGTCCCTCACCCAGGGCCTGCAGGGCGGCGGCACTGCTGGTGGGGATCCAGTGGACCCGGACGCGGCCGCTTGTTTCCGCAAGCGACCCGGCGATCCGCAGGGCTGGATCGCAGCCGGCCACGAACACCGTGCGCTCGACGTCTCCTCTACCGCCCAGCAACGCCACCGCAGCTCGATGGCCCTTCCGGGACACCACGGTGCCGTCCGCGGGCTGCGCGGCCAGCGGGCCCTCAAGCGGCCAGGCCACCAGCTCCGAGCGGAGCCGGCCCAGCCGGACCCGAGGGATACTCGCCGGTCCCGCCAGGCGGGCCCTGACGGTGGGCGTGGTGGGGACACGGAACAGGTCTTCGACCGCGCAGCCCAGGGCCTCGGCCAGCCTCAGCGCCACCGCGGTGTTGGGCACGTAGCGGCCCGCCTCGATGGCCGACAGGGCCTGTCTGGAAAGCCCGGCAAGCCGCGCCAGCTCCGCCTGCGACAGCCCCCGGGATTCCCGGACCGCGCGCACGTGGCTCTGAAGCTCCGCGGCGACCCTGCGTCCCACGGGGCCAGGATACGTAACGATAGTAGGCTATGTCAACGATTTAGGACGACCGTCCGGTCCTCGATCAAACCCGCGCTCCCAGCCGCTCTTCCAGCAGCTCCACCACCGCTCGGGCGATCTCTTCCTTGCCCAGGGCCACGCGGAGCACCTGTCCTTCGGGCCCCACGAAGTAGCCCCGGTGCTCCCCGCGCTCGATCTCCGCGAGGTCGTTGGCCACCATCACGTCCGCGCGGTTGTGTACGAGGGATTCGTGGGCGATCCGCACGAGCTCCTCCGGGGTCTTGCCCACCTCCATCTTGAACCCCACGAGGAACGTGTGGGGGCTCAGCTCCTTCACGAGCCGGATGGCCTTCGGCGTGGGCACAAGCCGCACCACCCACTCCTCCTCCGAGGAGACCTTTTCGGAGCGCACCTCCGCGGGGGCGAAGTCCAGCACCGCCATGGGATGCACCACCGCGTCGTAGCCTGTGGGCAGTTCTGCCTGGAACACCTGGATGAGGTCCTGCACGGTCTCGATGGGGATGAGCCGGAGGGAGTCCCGGGCCCGGGCCCGGGGCTGGGGGAGCTGGGAGCCGCGGCCGTACACGTAGGTGACCCGGGCTCCCGCCTGCACCGCGAGCTCCGCGATCAGCGCCCCTGTGCGACCGCTTGCCTTGTTGCTGATGTACCGCACGGCATCCAGAGGTGCCCGGGTCGGCCCGGAGGTCACGAGGAGGCGTTTCCCGGAGAGTGGCATCGGACGTTCCTCCTGGGGATTTTCACCACGACACCATCATAGGATCCCCCGGAACCACGCGAGGGGGTAGAACGTCCCCCGCCACTCGATGCCGCCCCGGCGCAGGGCCCGCCACGCGGACCGGAGCAGGGCGAGCGGGAGGGCAAGCGATGCCACGGGGTGGAGGAAGACTAGCCACCATGGGCCTCCTACGAGACCCCGCAGGGTCGCGTAGGCCACAGCTAGGCAAGCCCACACCCAGGCCGCGCACGCCCGGGCCAGGGAGCGGGGCGAGAAGATCGCGAGGGGGGCCATGCTGTGGGCGGCCACGAGTCCCAAGGCCAAAAGCAGGGCGCGCCCAGCTCGAAAATGAGCGGCTGCGAACGCGTTCTTTTCCAGGCCCTCCACAAACCCCCAGACTCCCTCCTGCCACCGTACCCGTACGCTTCCGCGGCTGAAGAGGAATCCCTGCCGGAGGCCCGCGGCCTTGATGAGCCGGCCAAGCTCCACGTCATCCACCACCGAAAGCCGCAGCCGCTCCACCCCACCGATGGCCTCCAGGGCCGTCCGGCGCACCAGGTTAAAGGCACCGATCCCGACGTGGCCCCGGGAACGGGGATCCGCCACCCCGCCGAGCTCCTGCCGCACCCCGAACAGCAACCCGAAGACCGCCACCACGGCCCGCTCGCCGATGCCGCGCAGCTCCAGGTGCGGGAAGACCGCGAGGTGGTCGAGCCCTTCCCGCTCCGCAGCGCCCACCGCCCGGGCCAGCACATCGGGCCCGAAGACCACATCGCCGTCCGTGAAGAGCACCCAGGCCTCCGTGGCGCCCTGGACCCCCGCGTGCAGGGCGTGGGGCTTTCCGAGCCATCCCGGAGGGAGCCCGGTGATGGGCACCACCTCTAACCGAGGATCTTCCGGACGGAGGCGCTCCAGGATCTGGGCCGTACGGTCCGTGGACCGGTCGTCCACCGCCACCACCCGCAGATCGGGATACCGCTGCGCGAGAAGCGACCGGATCGTCCGTGCCACCCGGGCCTCTTCGTTCCGGGCCGGGACCACCACCCGCAACGGGGGAAGCGGTCCCTCCGGAATCGGTACGTCCTCCAGAAAGCGGGGCCGGTACGTACCCCGATATGCCCAGACCGCATAGGCCCAGAACAAAGCCCCCGTCGGGGCGCACAGGTCCAGCAGCCTCCCGAGGGCCCTCACGGTGCGGAGATCTCCGGGGTCTGCAGGGCTTCCAGGAGTTCTCCCCGTACCGCGGGGTCGGGTTCTACCGCGAGCCGTGCCCGCAGGGCCTGCTGGGCCTCCTCCCCGCCGATCCGGCCCAGGGCCCATGCCGCGTGTCCCCGGATGATGGGATCCTCGTCCGCCAGAGCCTTTGCGAGGGCCGGGATCGCGCGGGGGTCCTGCAGGTTCCCCAGGGCCACGGCAGCGTTGCGCCGCAGCCCCTGCCGCTTGGCCCGCTTCAGGGCGCTGTTCCGGAACCGCTCCCGGTAAGTCTCCTCATCGAGATGCAGGAGCTCCACGAGATCCGGGTAGGCCACGTCCCGGCGGGGCGCGAACTCCGCATGGAGGCCCTTTTTCACGAGGACGTTGTGGGGACAGACCTCCTGGCAGACGTCGCACCCGAACACCCAGGTGCCGATGAGGGGGCGGAGGGAACGGGGGATCCAGCCCCGGTGCTCGATGGTGAGGTAGCTGATGCATCGCCGGGCATCCACCACGTACGGCGCCACGATGGCCCCCGTGGGACACCGATGGAGGCAGAGGGTGCAGGCCCCGCAGGAGCCCCGGACGGGCGGATCCGGCTCCAGCGGGAGGTCCGTGAAGACCTCGCCCAGGAACACGTAGGACCCGTGCCCGGTGCGGGTGAGGATCATGGTATTCTTGCCGAACCAGCCGAGGCCCGCCCGCTGGGCCCACGCCCGGTCCAGGGTGGGACCCGTGTCCGCGTAGGGGCGGGCGAGGCGGGCACCGTGGCCGAGGAGATCCCTGCACAGCTGCTGCAGCTTGCGCTCCATCACCCGGTGGTAGTCCTCGCCCCAGGCGTAGCACGAGACGCGGCCGCGCGGACGGCCGTCCTCGGGTTCGGGCGCGTCCCACCGGTACGCGAGGCCCACCACGATCACGGACCGCACCCCGGGCCAGGCTCGCGTGGGGTCCAGGGCCCGTTCCGCGTGCTGTGCCACGTACCCCATACTTCCCTGCATCCCCTGAGCCAGCCAACTCCGCAGCCGCTCCGCGTGGTCAGCCAACGGTTCTGCCCGGGCGATCCCCACGAGGTCAAACCCAAGCTCCCGGGCCCGGGCCTTGACCCACTCGGAGGTCACGGATCGGGTGGCGGCGGACATGTTTCCGGAGCTTCCGGCCAAAGCGCCTGTCCGCTCTCGACGGCCTCTGCGACCACGCACAGTTCCTGCCGCTTGCGGACGAACTCCTCCGGGGTGTAGCACAGGGGTTGGAGGTCCACCTCGAGATCCCACAGGTCCATGATCTGCCGCAGGCGTTCGCGCCAGGTGAGTGCCCGGAACGCCTCGGAGACGAGGAGGAGGTCGTAGTCGCTCGTCTCCAGCTCATCGCCCCGGGCCCGGGACCCGAACAGCAGGACGCGCTCCAAGGGGAACCGCTCGTGGACCCGGTGCAGGAACCGCCTCAGCCGCTTCCAGTCAACGCCGAGGTGACCCATGTCCGGACCCGCTCCGTGGCCTCAAGGAGCATTCCCGCCTTGCGGGCGTCGTAGTTCTCCGCGGGTACCCCGTTGGCGGCATCGGGATACCGTGAGACCGCATACTCCGGATTCAGCAGGCGCAGGTCGCTCATCACCTCCTCCGGAGCCTCCAGCAGCCGTCCCAGCTCGACCAGGTTGTGGGTTTTCGGCGGCAGGGTGCGGCGCAGCTCGATGATGGCTCCCTTCAGCCACTTTTCCGCCGCCTGATGACAGCTGAAGGCCGCGGCGAAGTAAAAACCTGCCTGCGCACTGGCCCGGGCGTGTGCCAGATCCGCCTCCGCCTGCGCAAGCCACCGTCTTGCCTCTTCCCGCATGGCTTCCCATCATCCATGGTATCGCAGGACCCAGCCCGCGCAGGCCCACCGCCGGGCTAGACCTCCCCGAGCATGTACCGGCGGGCGAAGTTGACCACCACGGGGATCTCAAACCGCTCTCCCCGGTAGGCCCGCACCGCGTAGACCACGGACAGCAGCCCCCACGCCACCAGGAAGGCCAGGCCTGCGAGGAAGCGGATGACGATGCCGAGCAGGGGAACGATCGCCACAAGGGCCGTCGCCACGTTTAGGCCCACCCAGAGCACGAACCACCCGAGGCCCCAGAACAGGGCCTGCCACCCGTGGTAACGGAGAAAAGGATCTTTCTTCATCTCCGTGAGAACCACCACCAGGGCGACGATCCAGATGGGGTAGCCGAGGGCTGCGAGGAGCCGGTTTTCGGGCGCTTCCAGGTCCATCTGCGACCTCCCTTCCCGCCGGGTTCTCCCTAACGGTTCGCCCCGAGTGCGCCCATCCCTGCAAAAACGCCGGGCGGGGCCACGAGGCCCCGCCCGGGACCCTCGAGGAGGTCCTGCGGGGTGTTTACTTCACCTCCACGGGCACCTTCCGCGGACGCGCGGCCTCCGCCACGGGCAGGGAGATCTCCAGCACCCCGTGCTGGTAGCGGGCACTCACCTGGTCGGTCTTCACCTCCCCGGGCAGGTTCACCGTCCGCTCGAAGGGCCCGTAGGTCACCTCGCAGAAGAGGTAGTCCTCCTGGGGGATGTCCATCTCCAGCTTCCGCTCGCCCCGCACGGTCAGCACGTTCCCCGTGACGGAGACGTCCACGGTCTTGGGATCCACCCCGGGGAGGAAGAACCGCAGGATCAGGTGGTCCTTGTGGTAGAAGGCCTCCAGGGGCGGGACCCACGAGGCGGCTCGGCTCGCGGGGGCGAGCTGGGTGGAGCCGAAGAAGCGGTCGAAGAGATTGCTGATCTCGCGCTGGATGGCGCGGACCTCCTCAAAGGGATCCCACCGACCCCAACGGGTCAGCATCTCCACCACCTCCCGAGCTGGAGTTTCGGACGCCCGACCTCTGTCTAGGAGGGTCGCAACGTCCAGCTCTACCTATAGCGCGGCTTCCGTCGGCTTGTCAAGTACTTTCACTTGACAAGCCTCAGGGCGCTCTGCCCACCGGAAGGCCACCACGTGAAAGGTCCCCAACCGCCGGTTGCCGCTGGGGAGCCACTCCACCTGGATGGGCTGGGCGAAGTCCGGCTGCATCCGGCCGTGCTGCAGCCAGTGCTGGGCGTGGGGGTCGCCGAGGATGGCGGGATTGGCCTTGGCCACGAGCACCACGGGCCGGTCTACCAGGTGGACTTCGTCCAGCTCCGGGATCTCCCGCAGGGCCAGGAGCACGCGGTCTGCCACCTCCCGGGGTGGCTGGGGCCGCAGGTTCACGAGCCCGATGTTTCGGGAAAGTGGGCCGATGACCTTCACGTTCGCGAGCTCGGCTGGGAAGCCGCAGTCCCGCACCGCCTCCAGGATGACCTCGTTGGCCCGCGCCACGGCCCGGCCGTGGTAGTCGGGGTTGATGAGGGGCTTGAGGAGGTGCTTGAGCTTGCAGCCCTCCCGGCCCGGGTTCTCCCCGATCTTGGTCTGCGGGGGGTCGATGCCCAGTTCCTGCGCGAGCGCCCGGATCTGGGGCTTGTCGAGGTCCAGCAACGGCGCGTAGATCCCGTTGCAGAGCTTCAGGCCCATCTTGCCCCAGGTGTCCGAGCGGTTGGCGCCCGTGAGCACAAGCCGGCCCCGGGATGCGGCCTTCACGAGCCCCAGCTTGATCTCCCGGGTGCAGCGGTTGCAGGCGGGGCCTGCGCTCATGATCCGGTCCTGCAGGGCTTGGCCCAGTAGGCACCGCTGCGGAAGGCCCAGCCGCTCCGCCATCTCCAGGACGATCTCGTTGCCCCGGCGGTAGGCGTACTGTCCCATGTTCACGGTGACGAGCAGCACCTTCTCGGGGCCCAGGGCCTCCTTCGCGAGGGCGGCCACCACGGTGCTGTCCAGTCCCCCGCTGAAGGCCACCACCACCGGCTGCCCCCCCGCGATCCGCCGGATCTCCTCGATGAGGGATTCCCGGAGTGTGGACATCCCGCTTCCTAAATTCCACAGTACCATGTTAAGTAATTTTAGGAAAACGTGTGCATCGGTCGATATCAATGGGGGGATCGGCGGTGAATCGGATCCTGCTGGGTGTTGGGATTCTGGGATTGCTGGTTGCGCTCAGCCTCCCGGGGCAATCTGCCCCCAGAGGGCCCGAGCCGGGAGGGACCCTGATCATCGGGCGTGGGGTGGACTCCGTCACTCTGAGCCCGTACGCCACCGCAGCGCCGGATGCGGAGGTGATCGCCCACCTGGTGGAGACCCTCTACGAGCTCACACCGGAGGGCCGTATCGTTCCCAAGCTCGCGGAATCCATGCCGCGGGTGAGCGCCGACGGCCGCACCATGACCATCCGGCTGCGCCGGGGCATCCGGTTCCACGACGGCACCCCGTTCGATGCCTACGCGGTGAAGTGGAACTTTGACTTCATCTTGAACCCCGAAAACCGCGTGCCCTTCCGGGGCATCCTCCTGGGGGAGGTGACCAGCGTGGAGGTGGTGGACCGGTACACGGTGCGGCTGGTGCTGCGCCGGCCCTTCGTGCCGCTCCTCGCGCACCTCACCCACGACTTCCTCGCCATCCACAGCCCCGCCGCGGTGGAGCGGGCGGGCGGCATGCGTCCCCCGAACGGCGAGCCCTACGGCCGCCAGCCCGTGGGTACGGGGCCTTTCCGGTTCCGGGAGTGGGTGCGCGGGGACCGCATCGTGCTGGAACGCAACCCGGACTACTGGGGTCCCCGCAAGCCTCTCTTGGATCAAGTGGTATTCCGCGCCATCCCCGACGACGGTGCCCGGGTTCTGGCCCTGGAAGGCGGGCAGGTGCATGTGGCGGTGCGGGTGCCGCCCCGGGAGACCACGCGTCTAGCGCTTAACCGGGCCCTGCGCATTGACCGCACGAACAGCGTGCGCACCATCTTCATCGCCTTCAACAACCAGAAGTTCACGGACGTCCGGGTGCGGCAGGCGTTTAACTATGCGGTGAACAAGCGGGCCATCGTGCAGACGGTGCTGGGCGGGGCCGCCCGGGTCTCGGACGCTCCCATCTCGCCCGGAATCGTTGGGTACGCGCCCATCCAGCCCGGCGGGTGGCCCTACGATGTGAACCGGGCCAGGCAGCTGCTGGCGGAGGCCGGGCACGGAGGCGGGCTTACGGTAACGATCCTGCACCCCACGGGCCGGTACGTGCAGGATGCGGCGGTGGCAGCCGCGATACAGGCCCAGCTGCGGGCCGCGGGGATCAACGCACGGCTTCAAACCATGGAGTGGGCCGCCTACCTCGCGTACACAAACCAGCCCGTGGACCGCACCCCCGTGGAGATGTTCATGCTGGGGTGGGGGACGGTGACGGGGGACGCGGACTACGGGCTCTACAGTCTCTTCCACAGCAGCCAGTGGGCGCCCGCGGGATTTAACCGGGCCTTCTACCGGAACCCTCAGGTGGATCAGCTTCTGGATCAGGCCCGCACCGAAACGAACCCGGCCCGGCGGGCAGACCTCTACAGGCAGGCCATGATCCTGATCTGGCGGGATGCACCCTGGATCTTCCTGCACAGCGAGTCCCAGACCACTGGCGTACGCCGGGAGGTGCAGGACCTCGTGGTGCACCCCACGGAGCGGATCCTGGCGCACACGGCCTGGCTACGCCGGTAGTGTGGCGGTACCTCGCGAAGCGGCTGCTGCTCGCGGTCCCGGTCCTGTTCGGGGTCTCCGTGGTGGTCTTCGCCGCCATCCGCCTGATCCCCGGAGATCCCGCCCAGATCATGGCGGGGCAGGCGGCCACGCAGGAGGTGGTGGAGGAGATCCGGAGGTCTCTCGGGCTTGATCAGCCTCTCCCTGTCCAGTACCTGTACTTCCTCCGCAATGTCCTCCACGGGGACCTGGGACGTTCCCTCTTCAACGGGGCGCCCGTGGTGGAGGAGCTCGCGCAACGGTTTCCCCGCACCGTGCGGCTGGCGTTCGCAAGCCTGTTGGTGGCCACCCTCATCGGCATCCCCGCCGGGATCGCAGCGGCCACCCACCGCCTCTCGTGGGTGGACACCCTGGTGATGGTCCTGGCCCTTGCGGGGATCTCCGTCCCGGTGTTCTGGTTGGGGCTGAACCTGATTCTGGTCTTCTCCGTGCGGCTGGGGTGGTTGCCGGCCTTCGGGTACGAGACCTGGCGGCACCTCATCCTCCCCTCCGTGACCCTGGGGACCGCCAGCGCCGCGGTCATCGCCCGCATGACCCGATCCAGCATGCTGGAGGTCTTGGGGCAGGACTACGTGCGCACCGCCCGGGCCAAAGGCCTCCCGGAGCGGGCGGTGGTGTACCGCCACGCCCTCCGCAACGCCCTCATCCCTGTGGTCACCGTCCTCGGCCTGCAGCTCGGGACGCTGCTCTCCGGGGCTGTGCTCACGGAGACCGTGTTCGCGTGGCCTGGAATCGGGCGGCTCCTGGTGGAGGCGGTGCTGGCCCGTGACTACCCCGTGGTCCAGGGCACCATCCTTCTCATCGCCACCACCTTTGTCGTGCTCAACGTGGTGGTAGACGTCCTGTATGCGCTACTCGATCCCCGGATCCGGTATACCTAGGTCGTCCCAGGGAGAAGCGCTCACGCAGATGGCGCCCGCGGTGGATATGCGACACCTCAGGCCCACATGGTCGGCATGGGGTATAGTATGGCGGCAGCTGCGGCGGAACCGCTCGGCCCAGCTTGGTCTTGGGATTCTCACGATCTTTGCCCTGTGCGGGCTGCTGGCGCCGGCGCTCGCGCCGCGCGATCCGTATGCCTCGGACCTAGACAAGAGCCTGCGGCCGCCCAGCCGGGAGCACTGGCTGGGCACGGACGAGCTCGGCCGGGACATCCTGAGCCGCATCCTCTACGGCGCGCGTCTGTCCATGGTGATTGGGGCCCTCGCGGTGGGCATCGGGGTGGTGTTGGGGGTCCCGGTGGGGCTGATTTCCGGGTACTTCGGGGGATGGGTGGATCTGCTAACGCAGCGGCTGATCGATGTGCTGCTGGCTTTTCCCAGCACCGTGCTCGCCATCCTCATGGTGGTGATCCTCGGTGTGGGGCTGCAGAACGTGATGGTCGCGGTGGGCGTGGTATCGGTGCCCACCTACGCACGGCTTGTGCGGGCCCAGGTGCTCTCCCTCAAGGAGCAGACCTTCGTGGAGGCTGCGCGGGCCCTGGGCGCGGGGACGGCCCGGATTCTCTTTCGCCACCTGCTCCCCAATACTGTGGCGGTGCTCATCGTGCAGACGACTCTCCAGGTCGCAAGCGCTATCCTCTCCGCGGCTGCCTTGGGGTTTCTGGGGCTCGGCGTCCAGCAGCCCACCGCGGAGTGGGGGGCCATGCTCTCCACGGCCCGGCAGTACATCCAGCTGGCTCCCCATACCCTGGTCTTCCCGGGGCTCGCCACGATGCTCACGGTGCTGGGGTTCAACCTCTTCGGCGATGGCCTGAGGGATGCCCTGGATCCGCGTCTGCGGCTGTAAATGCACTACACGGTTGAATCTAGAGGGGTGCCGGGGTGGTTAACGGAGCGGTCTTGGAAACCACGGAGCACCCGTCTGCCTCCGGGAGCTAGAGCCGCGCCCGCGGCGCTCATGACGATCGCTCCCCCGCACGCACCCACTCCCGCCGCACGGTCACCCGGTCCACCCGGTCCGCCCTCACGCGGGGCGCGATCCCCGCCTCCGTGGGCACGCGGATCGTCCCGTCGGGCTCCAGCACCACGGGCGGGTCGACGAGGTCCTCCTCGAAGTAGCGGTCGGACGCCGACAGGTCGCCCGGCAGGCGGAAGTTCGGCAGCGACGCCAGGCTCAGGTTCGCCAGCCGGCCGATCCCCGTCTCCAGCATACCCCCGCACCACACAGGGATCCCGTGGGCGGCGCACACGTCGTGGGTCTCCACCGCGGCCGTCAGGCCGCCCAGCCGGGCTGGCTTGACGTTCACCACCCGGCAGCTGCCGAGCTCCGCGGCCTTGCGGGCGTCGTGGGGGTGCACGATGGACTCGTCGAGGCAGAGGGGCGTCCGCAGCCGGGCCTGCAACTTTGCGTGGTCCACCAGATCGTCTTCGCCCAGCGGCTGCTCGATCAGCAGGAGGTTGAGGTCATCCATGGCCTCGAAGACCGGGCTGTCCTCCAGGGTGTAGGCGGAGTTGGCGTCCACCTGTAGCGGCAGATCCGGGAAGTGCCTGCGGAGTTCCTCGACCACCTGCACGTCCCAACCCGGCCGGATCTTCACCTTCACCCGGCGGTAGCCCCGGGCCACGAACGACTCCACCCGACCCAGCAGGTCCGCCACCGTGGGCTCGATCCCGAGGCTCACGCCCACCTCCACCCGGTCCCGCACCCCGCCCAATAGTTCCCGCAGGCTTTTGGCCTCCCGCTGCGCGTACAGGTCCCACACCGCCGCCTCCAGACCCGCCTTGGCCATGTGGTGACGTCGGACGAAGCGCAACCGGTCCCGGACTTCCCGCGGGTGCTGCAGGTCCACCCCCAACAGCGCGGGCGCGAGGAAGTCCCGGAGCACGTGCCAGGCGGTCTCCACCGTTTCCTCGCTGTGCAGGGGTGCGGCCCTTACGGGTACCTCGCCCCATCCCACGAGCCCGTCCGCGTGCGCGCAGACCAGGATCGCGCACTTTGTCTCTTCCCGGCCGAAGCGGGTCTCGAACGGGAAGCGGAGCGGCAGCTCGACGACCCGCAGCTCCACCGCCTCAAGCTTCATGGGACCGCTCCGGGGCATATGGGAACCCCACCGGCCGCCCCCTCCGAGGACGCGCCGGGCGCCAGGCCGCCAGGGGCTGGTGGGAGGGGATCGCCTGGCGGGCGCGGCCGGTTTGGGCGGAGGTTGCCGCGGGAAAAACTGTCCGGAGCCGCACCTGAACTGGGTCAGCCGGTGCGGGTCCTGAGGGCTTCCTGGAGCATGCCGCGGATCTCACGGAGGTCCTCCCGGAGCTCCGCCAGGCGGGCGTCCACCTGGGCGAACCGGGCGTTCATGTCGGAGCGGAGATCGTCAATGCGCCGGTGGACGTCATCGAAGCGTACGTTGACGTCGTCGAAGCGCCTGTTGGCATCGTCGAAGCGCCTGTTGACGTCGTCGAAGCGCCTGTGGATGTCGTCAAAGCGGCGGTTGTTGTACAGGACGGCCACCAGGACCGCGAGGACCACGGTCACCACGATGGTTGCCACCTGGTCCCAGCCCATGGCTCCATGGTACCACGTGGGACCGGGCGTAGGCCCTGGGCAGTGGGTACAATCAGGTCGGAGGGGTGCCAGAGTGGTTGAATGGGGCGGTCTTGAAAACCGCTAGGACCGAGAGGTCCTCGGGGGTTCGAATCCCTCCCCCTCCGCCAGAAACCCGCTCCAGTACTGGGTCGTGGCGAGCCCCTTTTCCAGGAGGGCGTGGACTTACCCCGCTTTCGTGGAGAGTGTAGCGCTGAGAGATTCCTGTCCGCTCAACCACCTCCTCTTGAACTCCTCAGGGGATAGGTAACCTAGAGCTGAGTGTCGGCGCCGGCGGTTGTAGGAGGCTTCCAGGTAGCTGAACAGCACGGAACGGGCCTCCTCCCGGGTTTGGAACCGGTACCGGTCCAGGACCTCCCGGTCCAGGGTGGCGAAGAACGCCTCCGCACAGGGCGACCTCGTAGGCGTCCCCCTTGCGGCCCATGGACGGCAGGATCCCCGCCGCCCGCAGGCGAGCCCCGAACCGCAGGAGTGTCTCCCCACGAAGTCTTCGGACTTCGTGGGGCCCCTGGTGTATTGCGCCCCACCACCCACAGCCGGTCCGGCTCGGAGGCCCGGAACTGCTCGGGCCACCAGGTCCGGCGCCGGTGTAGCCTGCGGGTCCCGCGCCGTCAACCCGCGTCGCCGGCGCCGGTACGCCCCCGCTAGTCCCGCAGCCCGCATCAGCCGCGCTCAGTCGCTTGCGCCCGCACCGCACCCCACCGGCCCGCAGCTCCGAGGTCACCCGGGGTGCCCCGTACGTCCCCCGCTACCCTCCCAGATGGGTCGGATCCGCTCCAGCAGCTCCTGGTCCTCCTGCTTCCGCCGGCTTGGCCTGCGACTGCGCCACGCGTAGTACCCGCTGAGGGAGACCCTCATCTCCCGGCACATCCGCGCTACCCCGTGGTTCGCCCTCTCCCGCTCCTACCTGGCCAAACGCCTTTGCGGCTTGGACGGTCTTGGGAGCGAAGAAGGCGGCCGCTCCCCCGGGGTCCCCGTGAAGTCGGAGACTTCACGGGGTGGCTTCAGGATCTCCCGCTCCTCCCGCAGGATCCGCACTTCCCGCCGATACGGAGGTCTGCTCTTCGGCATCGTGGACTCCTTTCCTGAGGCTCTTGCCTCTCAGTCTTAGGGTGTCCACGAAATCGGGGCAAGCCTCACATCCGTGATGTGTGTACACCATACCGGACAGTCCAGGACCGCAGGCCTATCACCGCAGCCGCTCGATCCGCTGCGCCTCGATCTCGTTGTAGAAGGTGTACCGGCCCACCCGCCGGACCTTCTGGAAGACCCCGGTCACCCGCACTCGTAGCCCGTCCTGCAACCTCTGACGGCCCCAGGCGAAGACCGCCACCGAACTTCCGCCCTCTTCCAGCCGGAAGGTGGTGTAGGGGTTCCCGGCCCTGGACACCCGCTCCCGGTACCCGGAGATCATCCCTACCACCGTTACCACCTGCCCGTCGTAGCGGTCGGGGTTGCCCAGCAGTGTTGCAATGGAAACCAGCTGACCAAAAGCCGAAGAGACCACGAGAACCGCAATCAGCACAGGGATGGTGGGGATGAACCACGGAGCGCGCATCGCCTCACCTCCTCTTACCCCGATCCCAGAATCCCTCAGAGCGTGATGCGGGCCCACGGCAGCCAGTCAACCCAGTAATAGCGGTCGCCGGGGCCACGGTACAGAGTTCCCACCTGGATCTCCCATTCGGCAGTCGCCGGCCGCAGCGCGCTCACCGGCAGGGCCATCCCGATCAGCGCCTCTCGAGCGATCACCGTGAGCCCTTCCACGTGAACGGGTTCCACGTTCTCGATCCTGCGGGCTTCGTCCACCAGGACCACACGTCCGAACACGTATCTCCCGGTAGAGGGGAAATACCGTAACCGCCAGCGGGGGACGCTCGATCCGGGTAGCCTCCAGCTCACCGATATCTCCGCATCGCCCATGGGTGTCTCATAGAGCGCGATGAACACGAACAGCGCGCCGCTCCTCACCACATAATAGGCCTCGCGGATTGCCAGATTCACGGGCGTCCGGATCTCGCCGTTCTGCGGCGTAGGTCCCTTCCGGCCGATGAGTCTCAGCTCCCGCGGGTCCAGGCCCACGCCGGGTGTTGGCGTCGGAGCCGGCGTCGGAGGAGTCTGGACGACGGGCGGGGTGGTAAGCGCATACGGAGCCTGCAGAGCGAGCCGCGCCACGTCCCGCGCGGCCTCGCTCATCACCGCGAATCCGATCCCTGCCGCGCCCCGAATCCTGCTCACCACGATCCCCACCGCCTCACCCCGGCTGTTCAACACCGGGCCGCCGCTGTTGCCCGGGTTCACGGAGGCGTCGAACTGCAACAAGCCCTGATCCACCAGCACCCGGCTGACGATCCCCCGCGTGACCGTGAAGTCGTCAAACCCGATCACCTCCGCCAGGGGATACCCGAGCACCACCACTTCCTCGCCCACCCGGGGACGACCTGCCGCAAGCGGAATGAAGGGCAATCCCTCCTCCCCTACCCGCAAGGCTGTCACGCCCAGGGCTTGGCTGGTGTGCGCCACGACCGCCACCATGGGCCGGCGATTCGGGAGCCGCACGGTTACCTCGCTCGCCCCCTCCACCACGTGAGCGGCCGTCAGCAGAAGCCCTCGGGCGTCGTACACAAACACGGATCCCTGACTCAGGCCGCTCCCCGTTCGTGCCACCACGATGGCCACCGCAGGCCTTGCCCGGTCCACCAGATCGGCGACTCCCTGCGCGGCAGCCAAACCTGCGAGGAGCACCGCCAAAAGACCTGCTGTCAAAGATCCCACAGACCGCTTCATCTTCCCCACCTCCTACCCGACTTGCTCCTTCAGATCCCGTGGCTCCGAACCAGACAGGCGCCTTCCGCCTCGGCTCATGAGCCTTCCCCTCTGACTCCTGCGCAGGAGCCCCTTCTGCCGCAGCCCGGAGTCCCACTTCACGGTTCGCACCAACCCCTCCCGGCCTACCACCACTGTCAGACCCCGCAGCCGGTCTGCTTCCCGGGCCAGGCCGAGCCGGAGCAGAAGCCGGTCCGTGATCCGGTACACCAGGTCCCCCTGGTCGTAGGCAGGTTTGGCCTTCAGGGCCACTTCCAGGTCTTCGGGCCGCACGCCCCGCTGCTGACAACGCCGCCGGGCGTGCTCGCTGAGCGTTACCTCCCGCACAAAATCCACTTCTTCTCTGATCTGCCGCCCAAGCCCCGCCATCGGATCCGTCAAAGTGCAGAAGCATGTCCCGGTGGGCTGTTCCTCTGACGGGCCTGCGCGTCTGGCTTCAAGGAACTCTTCTGCCCTCTGCCGAAGTAGACGCCCAAACCCCTCCGGCTCTTTACAGGCCGGGCCGGTTTCTCGGAGCGGGGTGTGGATCGGGAAGGGGGCCGGGAGGCCTTCGAACGGTACCGCAGGGGAGAGGCGGAGCCGGACGCACTTCTTGCCTGCCTGCAGGAGGAAGGCCGACACTGGCTGGCCGTCCACTTCCCCAACCTGCCCGAGGCCGACCGGGAAGACCTCCTCCAGCAGGCCCTGGTGGCCGCCTTCTATGCCCTCCCCCGTCTCCGCGGGGACTCCTACGACCACCTCCGCTCCTACTTCCTGACGACCCTCCGCTCGAAGGTCACGGATCACCACCGCCGGAGGTACAGGGAGGTGGTGGGACTCCCCGGGGCGTCCGATGGGCCTGCTGAACTCCAACAGGAACTCCCGGCACAGGAGCCGTCCGGGTTCGAGGAAGTGGAGCTCCTGATAGACCTCGCCCGGGTGCTTTCTCCGGAGGAGTACCGGGTGGCCCGGCTCAAGATGGAGGGCTTCTCAGACCGGGACATCGCCCGCATCCTCAGGAAGGCCCCCGGTACCGTGGCCGCCCTCTGGCACCGGTCCCGTCGGAAGATCCAGGGATTCGGCACGTGAAGGCCTCGGCCTCGGAGGGTGCAGACCTCTACGGGGTCCCGAGCCCCCGGGGACTCCCACTACAGCCGGATCTCGGCCCGGGATCCCTGGGCACGTTCGGTCGTCCGAGAGCATGAGTCAGGGCCAACCGCGCCACTTCCAGATCCTCGGGATGCGGTCGAGCGGTGGTCAGGCGCTGGACCCACAGCCCCGGCAGGAGGACGAACCGGATCCGGGGCTCCGCGAAAGCCGTGAGCCTGAGGATCTCCCCCCAGGCGAGGGCCCAAAGCTGGATCAGCCCCCTCGTTTGCCCTGTGACCACGTAGCCCGCGGCTAGGAACGGGAGGCTGGCGACCGCGAGAGTGGCCCCACACCGTGTGGAGATCGGCTCCGGCGGCTCGTCGGGGGCCAGTTCCGGTCCCACCACCACATGCTCGGCTCCGTGCAGCCGCCGCAACCGCTGTATTGCGGACCACGGGCCGGCCATCGCGCGTACAAGGCCGAGCAGCACAAGCCATCCCCCGACGGCGGGAAACAGCCACCACCGGAGTGAGAACGCCCTCGGCGGCCCCCACAACGTCCACGCACAGCCCACGCGCGGCCCCACCACCATGATTCCGGACGGGAAGCTCATGGCCCACCATACCCGGGGCTCCCATCCTTTTCGGTAGATGTGCCCGGCAGCGATCCCCGCGCCCCAGGCGCTCATGAACGCGTCCCACCACCCCGCCCCGGTCTCCGGCCATCCGTTAAGACCAGCCGCCAGCCCCCAGAGAACGCCAGCACCGCAGGCCAACCCGATCCGAAAACGGCCCCACCAGAGCGTGGCCAACCAGACCGCGAGTGAGGCCAGGCCGACAGGCAGCGCCGCTGCGTTCGGGAGGAACCTCCCTACGCCCAACGCCGCGAGGCAGGAGGCCGTGATACACGCGACCTTCCATGCTTCGCGTCCCGAAGCCCCGTGCCTCAGAGGTCGTCCGTCCATGGTCCCAAAAGGACGCGCCTCCCGAAAAGCCGCACATCCCGTGGAGAACTTCCGGCCTCCTCCACCTGGCATGAGCCGCTCGGTCGCGAGGAGCAACCTCCCCGTCCTTCTTACCGGAAGGCCTTTGTCAGTAGCCTCTGTTTTTCGGAGACGTCCGGGCCGGCCGGGTTCTTTACAGGGCCCTGAAAAGTCGGTCCGGAAAGACCGGATGAGAATTCCCCTGGGCCTGTAAAGAGCCCGACCCCCGACGGGCGTCTCCACATTCGGAGGGCACTGTGCAAAACCATCTGGTTCGGGGAGGCGCCACATGGGACACGCCAACCTGCGGCTGGTGCGGGAGGTCGCTGCCCGGATCCCGGACCCGAAAACCCGTTCGCAGATCCTGGGAGAGGTTGCCGGGATCCTGGGCAGGGCCGGTGCGCCCCAGGAGTTCGAGCAGGCTTTCGCGGAGGCCCTTCAGGCCTTGCGGGAGGCCGTCACGTCGAAGTTCTCCAGGGCCCTGACAAGATCTCGACATGGCCCGGCTGAACCCTCCGGAGACCTCGCCCCTTCGCCTGCGGAAGACCGGGACGAGGCGGACGACCTGGCTGATGAGGACGCAGACATGGAGTCCGAAGAGCCAGCACCAGACCTCGACCCACTCCAACTGCTCCCTACCGTGACCCGCGAACGGCTGAAGGCCGTGGAGGAAGCCGCGAGGTCAGGGGACGCGCGACACCTGCAGGAGGCCCTGGACCTGGCACTGGTCCCTGTGCTCGAGCGGGACGCCCACGAGCGCGCCGCGGCCCTGGGAACCCTCGCCGGGGTCCTTCTGCGACTCGGCCGCCCCCAGGAGGCCGAGCGGCTCTTTGACGAAGCCCTGCGGGCCTACCGGGACATCCGCGGTATCCCCGGCCCCTGGGGGATTTACGGACACACACAACTCCAACGACAGCGCCAGGTCATCGCCGTCTGGCGCCAGGCACTCCGGGAGCTGCTGCACGAAGGCGAGGCGGAGCGTATCCTGCGGTGGGTGATCAGGGGTTCCGACCCCGACTTCAACCCTCTGCTCAAGGAATGCGCTTACCCGTTGGCACGTGCCGGGAAGCTGCACCTCCTCCTCGAGCACCTCCCGGACCTGGACACGTTCCGGGACACCATCGCGGCGCTCGCCCGTTCCGGCCATCTCCCCGAGATCTCCCTCGCGGTCAACGCTCTGTGTACCCGACCCCACGTGTTGTCCGGAACGCCTCTCAACAACCTCCTCCCGCGGCTCGCGCAACTGACATCCATACTCGCCGAACTGGGCCTCCACGAGGAAGCGGAGCGGCTTTCCCAGCTCGGCCAACGCCGGCTCCTGGCGGCCGCCCGAGCTTTCCTGTCGGAGCACGCCTCGAGCCGTCAACCTCCCTCCCTGCCCGAGTTCGCCCTCCTTGAGGAGGACCCGCCGCCTCCGCACAAACAGGAGGAGATGGAGCAACATGAGGCACAAGAGCCCGAGATGTGGTTCCAGAAGGCAGAAAGGGCCGTGGAAGTGCTGGAAGAGGCCTTCGACTTGACCGAGTGGCTCTGCGCCAGCGGGCTGTCCGGGGTGGCCGCAGCCATTCTCGATGCCGTCGAGGACTTTCTCCTCTTCCTGGAGGAGGAGATGGTGGAGGAGGATCTTGGCGACTCGGCAGAGCTGCTCGTCCGTGCCGTCGCCAACCTGGCGGCGGCCGGTCGCGTGAGAGACGCCGTGCGACTTCTGGACCACCTTTTCCAAACCGCCGAACACGTCTGGGAAGACTATCTCAAGTACGCCATCGCCGCGGACCCCGATGGCGGCTTCCACTCGTTCCTGGAAGTCCTGCAAAAGCGCTGTTCGGACGTCGTAAGGGCCTTCCTGGACGCGGGTGCACAAGAGGAAGCCCGGAGGTTCTTCCACGCCGTCAGCGCAGCCTGCGAGTTCGGCCCGGCAGAAGAACGCAAGGCCTTGGAGCCGGTTTTGCAGCAGCTGATGGAGAAAGGAGACCTGGAGGCGGCCCGGCAGGTCCTGTGGCTGGCCAGGCCCTCCGTGCGGCGCCAGCTGCTTTCCACCATCGCCGGCTTCGCCTCTTCAGGCACAGCGGAGTGGGCGATCCCGTTCGTGCAGGCCGCGATGCGGGCGGCCGTGAGAGCCGTGTTCGGGCCGGACAAGATTCTTCTTCCTCGATCGCCGCTCGATGTCGAGGAAGAACCCTGGGAGCGGCCAACCGGGCGGAAGCGCTCTAGCGTCTGGTTGCCGGCAGATCTCCGCTCGCACATCCGAGGGATCGCTTCAGGGTCGGGATCGGACTTGTGGGTCGAGGAGGCCGCGCTGGCAGCCACCGCCTGCTGGTCCGACGAGGCCCTCGCCGGGTGCGTCGAGGGGCTGGGAAGCCTCGGCCGCTTTGGGGAGGCCCTGGTCCTCTCGTCCGGCATCTCTGACGTGCCGACCCGTTTCCGGGTCCTGAACGGCCTTCTCTCCCGGATGGAGCAGGAAGGCTACCTGAGCGAGGTCGAGCAGCACGCGGAGTCGGAGTTCGACCCGGAAACCCGCGCCGTGCTCCTCGCGGCCATCGGGGATCGCCTCCGGGCGACCGGGCAGACCGAAGAGGCCCGGGCCAGATTCCGGGAAGCCCTCGAAGCTGCTGAGACGGCGGGCCGGTCTGCGGTGCTGGCCCAGGTCGTCCGCGCCGCGGCCGAGCTGCTCCCGGATGCCTCCGAACGGTGCCTGAGCTCCGTCAGGGGGATCCCGCGCCCCGAGGCCCGGTGCCAACGCCTTTTGGATCTCGCAGTTCCGTCCGCGCAACTCGGCCTGTGGGACATCGTGCGGGAGGCCATCGAGGTCGGAGTGGATGTCTACGATGAGGGATGGCCCGACTGGGGCGAGCTGGGGAGGAAGCTCGGGGCCGCTGTGGCCTGCACCGGTTCTGCGGACGGGATCATCCAACTCCTCAAGACCGTAGCGGGCTGCCTCAGGTTCGTAGACTCCCCGGAGATCGGAGCGCACGAACTCGTCGTCGGTATCTCCGAGGCTGTGGCCTGGGAGGCCATCCGGGAAGGCGCCCCCGGGGACCTCGTCGAAGCCATGCTGGGGGAACTGAGCGCCTTCCCCCCTTACGCCTCGCTGATGGCCCTGGTGGGGCTGGCTTCCGTGTATACGCAGGCAGGGCGAGGGGAGGACGCGAACCGCATTCTCACCCAGATCACCGAGGTGGTGGACTCGGCGTTTGCCGAGGGCGTAGAAGAATGGGAGGAAGACGCGTGGCAGGGCGCGGTGGGTTACTTGCTCGACGTCGGGATGTTTGACCTCGCTGCCCGAATCGCGGAGACGCTGGGGGATCCCGACTCGGCCGGCGAGGCGCGAAACCTGGCGGAGTCCGCGCGTCTGCTGCGCTCCGGCGAGCCGGAAGAAGCTGCCCAAAGTCTGCAGAACCTGGTTCGCCGGCAGCAGCGCCAAGTCATGACGGCGGTTTTGAGGGAAGGGGAGGCCGACCGGGTGCTGACCGTGGCGAGGCGGCTCGGGGGCGAGGCTCTGGCGGAAATCGCGGCCTCCGTCGCGCGCCGACTGGTAGGGGAAGGCCGGCTGCAGGAGGCCAGCGCTCTGGTCGGGGAGGTCGAGGACGGCCTGCGACGAGCAGAGCTCTGGTTGGAGATCGCACAAGCGGCCGCCCGGGATGGGAATCCCGCAGACGAGTACTTCCGGAGAGCCCTGCAGGAGGGACAGGGGGCGGGGCAGACCTCCCGCCAGCCGGGGCGCCGGAAGGCGGCGGAGCACACGGTTCTGCGGATAGTACAAGCCGCAGCCCGGTCCCTGGGGCCGGAACAGGCCGCAGGCCTCGCCGCCCTCGTCAAGAACAGGACGTTGCAGGCCAGAGCCCTGTGCTCCATCGCTTTGGCTTCCGCAGGATCCCTCCCACGCCGGGCCGGACGCCAAGCATGAAGGGGCGACAGAACGGAGACCAACTGAGGCAGGCCCTGTTGAGGTCCAAACCCGGCCCGGGCCCGGATTGTCCGGACGACCTTACCGTGTTCCACGCGGCCGCGGGGCTGCTCTCCCATGCCGAGCAGCAGGCCTTCGAGCGCCACCTAGAGGGGTGTCTAGCCTGCCGGGACCGGGAACTCGAGACCCGCAAGCTCCTGCACTTCGAGCAGCACCGCATCCCCTACCGGATCGACCCTCAGACCGGCCGGATTCGGAGGGTTTCCCGGATCCGCCTCCTGCTCTCGGCCCTGCACCCTCAAGCGCTGCTCCGCGGGCTCACAGACCTGGCTCCCAAGCGCTTGGCCATCGCCCTCGCCTTTCTGCTCGTGGCCCTCCTGGCTTGGTCCCTGGCCTCCCCGGCCCTGGCCCGCTCGCCGGCGGTCCTGGCCGCAGCAAAACAGGTGCCCGTGGTCCGCTGGTTGCTCCCGGCCTCGGTGCGGGAGTACCTGGAGGCGAGCCTGCTCGCGGACCGGATGGGCAGGCTCCCCCTCGGAGGGAAGGAATGGCAGGACCTGGCCGCCCGGGCAGAGGGGCACCTCAAGAGGGCCCTCCGGATGGATCCCGCCTACGTGGACGCACACATCCTGCTGGGAGACCTGTACCTCGATCGCTCCTCCGTCAACCCGGCTTCCCCCGCTTCCCGCAGGTACCTGGACCTCGCCGAGGCCGCCTACAGACGGGCCCTCATCCACGATCCCCAGCACATCCAGGCCCGCTACGGTTTGGCGGAGGTCTACGCCACCAGGGGGGAATTCGGCAAGGAACTGGAGCAGTACAACGCCATCCTGCGGCAGGACCCGAACGAGCACGATGCCCGACTGTTCCGGGGCTGGGTGTACCTGGAGCGGGGGGACTACGCGAGGGCCGCGGAGGATTTCCGGGAGCTCCTGAAGGAGGATCCCACGGACTGGGAGGCGGCGTGGGCGCTGGGGCTTGCGCGGGCCTTCGAAGGAAAGCCCCGGGAGGCCCTCCGGGAGGTGGAGCGCCTGAAGCCCCTCAACCCCGGCCGCGCGCGCCTGCTGCAGCACATCCTGCGGGCCCTGGAGAAGGCGGGCAGGAGGTAGCAGGACCATGAAGGCCCACCACCGCACCGCTTCAGCTGCCTTGGCGCTTTTTCTCCTGTTCCTGGGAAGCGCCTCGCCCCTGCTGGCCGGAGGTCGCCTGCTCCTGTTCAGCGACGACGAGCACCGTCGGTTTCTAGGGTGCCTGAGCTGTGGCCGGTTCGACCCGGACTCCGTGCACAACCAGCTCAGTCGCTACGGGAGCCGCTATGCCCTCTACAGCATCTGGAACCCTGACGGCCCGTACAGATTCCCTTACTCCACCTACAGTGCCTGCAACCCATTCGTCACGCGGCCTCCCGTCGTGCTGGGCGAGCACTGGACCTGCTACGGCCGTCTCACCCTCATCCTCTACCTTCCGGACGCCATCCGTGAGTCCGCGGCGGTCACCTGGCTGCTTGGTGGCGTGCCGCAGTGGGTGAGGGACAGCGATGGACATCTGTGCAGCCCTTGGGTTGCCACGGCGACGGATGCGGGGATGTTCCAGGCAAGGAGGAGCGGATCGCTCCGAAAAGTGTTAATAAAAGTAAATAAAGTAAAAGGGTAGGCGGAGGTGAGTCGTCTCGTACCATGCGGACAGAAAGCGTACCGGCCCTCGCCGCTCTGACGTCCGACCAGCTCAGCCAGGTGACTCAATACCTCAACGCGTGGAAGCGCTCTCTCCTCGATCTCTCGGCTCGCAATCGGCTGCTTCATTTCCACAAAGGCCTGGCGACCCGTGTCCGCCTCGACCGCCCGGGGGTCCATGACCTCTACATGGCGCTCGCCGTCGGGGAGCGGTCGCTGGCTTTCCCCGGGCCACGAGGCATTGCCGTCGACGACCTTGAGCTCCAAGAGGCGGTCGACCCTTCGGATCGCGTCGCTCCAGGCGACCTGGAGACCGCTCCGCCGGTCAAGACCCTGAAGGACCTCAAGGACCTCTACCGAAAGCTCGAGCGCCTGCGCCGCGGAACGCGCACGATCTACGAAGAGCAGGGGGTCCACACGCTCTTCCTCGCGCTCGGTCTGCTGCAATGGCGAGAGGCGGACCACTCTGAAGAGACGATCGATAGCCCTCTTCTGCTCGTTCCGGTCCGTTTGGAGCGAACCGAGGAGCGCTACCTGCTCTGTCCGCACGAGGACGACGTCGAGGTCAACCCCGCTCTTGCTTACCGGTTGCAGCGCGATTTCGGCTTGACCCTGCCAGGGCTCGACGGCAATGCCGAGGAGCAGGCTCCCGCTGTGGCACTCGACCGGTTCTTCGGGGAAGTTCGAGATCTCGCGGCCCGCAAGGGCTGGACCGTCGTAGACGAGGCATGGCTGGCGCAGTTCGCCTTCTACAAGCTCCCGATGTACCGGGACCTCGAGGCGCCCGGGGTGGCGGAAAGTGCGGCCACGCATCCCGTGGTGGCCGCACTGTGCGGCTTGCGGGAGCGGTCCGAGCCAGGGCCCGTCGACGTGCGAAGGGCCGAGGAGGAGTATGCCCGGCCGGAGCTATTCCCGGTCCTTGACGCCGACTCAAGCCAGCTGGAAGTGATGGAGCAGGTCCGCCAGGGCAGGACCATTGTGGTGCAAGGGCCGCCTGGCACGGGAAAGAGCCAGACCATCGTCAACGTCATCGCCCAGGCCCTGCGCGAGGGGAAGAGAGTGCTGTTCGTGAGCGAGAAGAGGGCCGCTCTCGAGGTGGTCTACGAGCGATTGGAAAAGCTAGGTCTGGCCCGCCTGTGTCTCGACCTCCACAGCAGCCGGGCCAGCCGAAAGGCCGTCGTCGAAGACCTCATGGGCAGCCTGGACGACCTGAGGGCCTGGCAGGACCGAAGCGACCGGGCTGCTTTCGAGCAGTACCAGCGGCTGAGGAGTCAACTCGACGAGTATGTCCATGAATTGCACCGGCCCCGAGATCGTCAGGGACGCAGCGCGTTCCAGGTCCATGGAACCCTGGCCCGCTTGCGGGACGTACCGCTGGTGACGGCACGACTTCCCTTCGAACGGATACTTGACGTCGAGCCTGACCAAGAGGCTCGGGTCATCGAGTTGCTCGGACGGATCGCCAGGCTTGGTGTGTGGGACCACCAGCGAACCCACCCATGGAAGGACGCTGCACCGTCCGACGATTTCGCGCCGATTCCCGACGCGATGGCGTCCCTTTGCAGCACGCTGAACCGAGTTTACGACAGCCTGCTGGCCCTTGCCGGCGAGATGGCCGAGTTGACGGGGGTGCGGCCTGCCACGGCGCGGGAGGTGGAAGAACACCTCGATCTCGTGCGGCATCTGGCAAAAAGACCGTTGGTGACCATCCGGGAGTCATGGCTCAGCGCCGAGGCGGGGCAGCGAGCGTCGCTGGTACGATTCGCACGGGAGCTCGGCGAACGCATGGAACTGAGAAGGCAAGGCCTCGCATACCTTGAAAGCCTGGGCGTGGATCCGTCAGCCGACGCCGGCGAGTTCCGGTTGCTGTACGGGATGCTGGACCAGGCTGAGAAAGGCTCGTGGTACCGCCGGTTGGTCACCGAGTGGAAGGCGCAGCGGCGGCTGGGGCAGCTCTTGCGCAGGAAGCTGCGGCGCCGAGAGGCGGCAGCCGTGGTTCGGGCGCTGTTCGCCGTGCAGGATGCAGAGGCGTGGGTAACGGCCAACGGCGACCGCATCCGTACCGAACTGGGGCTGGAGCCTGCCCCGGATTGCCTGAACCGGACGGCCGATGCCACCGTGGAAGCCGTCGTGTGGACGGCCTCCACCGTGGAGGCGGCGGGAGGTCAGTTGCCTGAGGCACTTCGGCGAGCGATACTCGCCGATGACCCGGCGGCGATCCGGGCCAGGGCAGAGGCTCTGCTCGAACGGGCGTCATCCGCTCTCCTTGCGTTGGGGAGCGCGACCGCCGACGAGCACTTCGTCCGACTGTTCCCGAAGGGCGTCGGCGGGTACTCGTGGCACGATTGGCCTTTGGAGGAGGCCCGGGAAACCACTGTGACCTGGGAACGGGAAGCGGGCCGTTTGCCGGAGTGGCTCGAGCACCTGCGGCAGATGCGGGCTGCGGAAGAAGCCGGGCTGTCCCCGTTTCTGACTGCTTGTCAGGCTGCGAGGGTTCCTGCGCGCCGTCTGCCCGATGCCTTTAAACGGGCCTACTTCACACAGTGGTTGCGGCGTGCGTACGAGAGTTCTGAGGTGTTGCGATCCTTCCAGGGGTACGAGTGGGAGGAGCTGCGCCGCAGGTTTCAAGAGCTGGATCGGCGCCTCCAGCAAGAGGCTGTAAAGGCGACCTTCGAGATGATAGCGTCGCGCCTGCCCGACCCCCTTCCGGCCGGCGAGTTGACCGTCCTCTCTCGTGAGGCGAATAAGAAGCGAAGGCATCTGCCCCTTCGGAAGCTGTTCCCGCAGATCCCCAATCTGCTGTTGGCCGTCAAGCCGTGTCTCATGATGAGTCCCCTCTCCGTGGCGACGTACTTACCCTGGCAGGTCTTCTCGTTCGACCTGGTCATCTTCGACGAGGCGTCGCAGCTGTTGCCGGGTGATGCCATCGGGGTGCTGTTGCGGGGCCAGCAGGCGGTGATCTTCGGGGACAAGAAGCAGATGCCGCCCACTGATTTCTTCCAGGCTCACGTGGAGGGCGACGAGGAAGAACCCGACGCGCAGGACTACGAGAGCATCCTCGACATCGCCAGCACCTATTTCCCTGGGCCGATGCTCAAGTGGCATTACCGAAGCCGCGACGAGCGACTGATCGCGTTCTCGAACAAGCATTTCTACGGGAGAACACTGGTGACGTTTCCGTCTCCCCGGCTGGACGGGGTTGACACAGGGATCTCCTTCGTCTACGTCCCCGACGGCGTCTACGGGCGGGGAGGCTCGCGCACCAACGTGGTTGAAGCCAGACGGGTGGCCGAGCTTGTGCTGGAACACTGCCGCACCCGGCCGGACCTATCGCTCGGGGTCATCACCCTGAGCATCGAACAGCGGGATGCCGTCGAAGAGGCGCTGCGGCGGCTCATGAGGGAGCATCCGGAGCTGGTCTTGCCCCAAAAAGAGGAGTTCTTCGTCAAGAATCTGGAGACCGTGCAGGGAGACGAGCGCGACGTCGTCATCCTGGATATCGGATACGGCCCGTCGGAGCCCGGCGGGACCCCGTCGCTTCAGTTTGGGCCACTCAACCGAAGCGGAGGGGAACGGCGGTTAAACGTCGCCATCACCCGGGCCCGGTATCGGATGATTGTGGTCTCCTCGATGCAACCAGAGCAGTTGAAGGGCATCGTGCATCAGGCGCGCTGGGAAGGCCCCAAGTTGCTCGCGGAGTACCTCGAGTATGCCCAGCGTGGCGGTATGGGTGCCGGAGTGGATGGCACAGGGCAGCCGGAGAGCGAGTTCGAGGAAGCAGTCCGGGACGCGCTGGTCGCGCGGGGGTATCAGGTCGACTGCCAGGTTGGAGTCTCAGGCTACCGTATCGACCTGGCTGTGAGAGACCCGGATGCGCCGGGGCGTTACATCGTGGGGATCGAATGCGACGGGGCGACCTACCATTCGGCGCGCACGGCCCGTGACCGTGACCGCATCCGGCAGATGGTGTTGGAATCCCTCGGGTGGCACATCGTCCGCGTGTGGTCCACGGACTGGATCCGTGACCCGGACAGGGTCACCGACCGGCTGGTGAAGTACGTTGAGGACGTTCGATGGAGAGACGGTTGAGGGACAGAACGGGCGTAGGACGGGAAAGGCCTGGGGGACCGGCTGCAACTGAACACCAGAGTGGCCAGTATCAGAAAGGTGTGCGCACCTCGGGCCTGGGCCCGGGCTATGACCCGCAGGCGCGTACACTGGCCTCGAGGGTCATCGGCGGTCCTCCCCGTCGCCCCATGGGGGGGTGTTGTCCAACGGGAAGGGTACGTCATACGACCCTCTTTCTTCACCGTAAACAGAACTCTGAAACGGTTCGCCCAAGTCCGTGGACCTCCACGACGCCGCCTTCCGGATGAAGGGCGCGGATCGCCCGCAGGGCTGTGTCCCGGTCCAAGGCAGGCTGGCTCACCGCCCGTACCTCCTCCACCAGGACCGTGATTTGCGTACTTGTCGGGAAGAGGAACTTTTGGTGCGATGCTTCACGGGATACACCTCCTTCTAACTGGGTTGCGGTGCAGGCCGCGGCCTAATCTGTCTCAGGATCCGCGGCGCTGCGCCCCTTTCGAGGGCTTGCCTTCTTCTTTGCCCTCCAGCCAACGGAGGACCGCCTGACGCCGGACGCGGATCGGCCGCCCCCACCGGACGACCCCGGGAACCAGCCCGCGCCGAATCGCGGCGTACAGGGCCTGGCGGCTGACGCCGAGGAGCGCCGCTAACGCACGAACCGTCATCAACTCGCCCATTGTTGACCTCCGCGCTGCATTCGCATCTGAGGGTATGAAAGCGCCTCGCCCCTGACGAAGGGAAGATCAGGGGGGCAGAGGGCCCCGATCTTCCAGACCAGAGAAGGAGGCGCGGCAGATGCCGTATATCGCCTTTGACGTGCACAAGCACTACACGCTGGTACTGGGCGGTGGAGGAGGTGGAAGAGGCGGGCTGCGCCGGGAGTAGGGTTCATCCTGGCGGGGGTGATCCGCACGGAGGTCGGGGCCGTGAGCCGGTTCAGCCGGCCTGAGCACTAGAGCGGCCTACGCGGAAGTGGCCCTGCGGGTCCACGAGTCTGGGGGAAACGTCGGTATGAGGGTTGCGGATGGAGGCCAACCACTGCCTGAAGTGGGCGTTCGTGGAGGCCGCCAACGTCTGCTGCCGTCTGCGGCAACGGTACCCCAACGACACACCAGTCGGCTGTACGAGCGCCTGCGCCCGGGCCGCCCGCCGGCGGGCGCGGTACTGGGCCCGACCCGGGGAATACCGGCGCAAGGCCCGAGAAAGGGTCCGACGGTCACGCCTCCGGCGGGCGGGGAGTTGGCACCAAATTGTCACCACTCGGCGCCACGCAGGGCCCAACACAGGACGACAGGAAGCAACTATCGAACATCTAGGGTCCGCGCATGACTTAACTTCTGGCCACTACTATCGAACAGAGCAAACCGCTAGGACCGAGAGGTCCTCGGGGGTTCGAATCCCTCCCCCTCCGCCAGAGATCCGCGCCACACCCGGCTCGTAGCTGCCACCACCTCGGGGGTTCTCATCTCCTCTGTGGCATCACCCCTCCGGGATGCCGGCTCCCGGTATGGCCCCGGGAAGGGATGGCAGGATGGAGGAGCATCCAGCTGCTCACCCCGAGCACCGGAAAGGTCAGCAACACCGCCGCCCCCCGGAGCCCCACGAGGGTCGCGAGGGCGCCGTCCGCCAGCGCGGCCACCGGCCGGATCCCCAGAAAGGCCACGCTCCACAGCCCCATCAGGTGCCCTACCCGCTCCGGAGGAGCCGCGAGGAGCAGGAGGGTCTGAGTGCCCGCGTTCGCGTAGAGGAACCCGTATCCCGCAATGCCCGCGGCCGCGAGCCCCACCTCCCCGGAGGGAGCGAGGGCGAATCCCAGCCCGCCGATGCCCAGGACCAGCATGTGAAGGGCCATGGACCTCGGGGAGGGCATCCCGCCGGTACGCAGGGTCGCCGCGATGGCACCGATCCCGAAGGCCCCTACCAGGTACCCCGCCCATGTGTCCGGCCGTCCGAACACCCGGGCGGCGAAGGCGGGGGAGAGGGTCATGATGGGATCCATGGCCACGGAGAGGGTTCCCGCCGCGATGAGGAGCAGGGGAACGGATGCCTGCGACGGGGTACCGGACGAGGGTTGCGGGGAAGCGGCCGGGTGCGTCTCCTGCCCCTGCGGTCGGATCCGGAGCAGGGCAAAGGCGAGGACGCAGAAAGAGACCGCGTTGATGAGGAACGCCCACCCGAACCCCGCGGTCTCCACGGTGAGGACCGCGAGCACCGGTCCTGCGGCCCGGGCCAGGTTGTAGGTGGCGGAGTTCATGACCAGGGCGGCGGCGAGGTCCTGGGGCCGCACGAGACAGGCGACCACCGTCTGCAGGATGGGGGTGGAGAAAGCGTTCGTCAGCCCCAGGAGGAACGCCCCGGCGATCAGCCGCCACGGGGTGAGATGCCTCAGGAAGTACAGGGCCGAGAGAAGGCCCGCGGTCCCCGCGGCCACCATCTGTGCGAGGATTCCTAGACGCCGCCGGTCGTACTGGTCCGCGAGCCGACCGCTGAGCGGTGCGAACACCGGCACGGCCGCGAACTGGGCGAAGTTCACCAATCCCACGTAGAAGGGAGAACCCGTGAGCCGGAAGACCAGAAGGCCCTGAGCGATGTTCTGGAACCACGTGCCGAGGTTGGAGAGGAAGTTGCCCATGAAGAAGAGGGCGAAGCGGGTATCCCGCAGCAGCGCCCAGCCCGGCCGCTTGGACTGACCGCGCCCTTCTGGACGGTGCACGACGGAGAGATTCGCGGTCGGTTCGCCGCCTCCTCTTTGTGGTCGCCGCACGCTTCCGCATGCAGAACCGCGGCGCTCCCGATACACTGGAGGGGTCAGGTCCCTGCGGAGGTGATGGAATGCTGGCCCGGGACATCATGACCAAGGACGTGATCACCCTGGATCCCTCCTTGACCGTGGAGGAGGCCGCGGACGTCCTCATCCGCTACCGGATCCACGGGGCCCCCGTGGTGGACCAGGAGGAGCGGCTGGTGGGGATGGTGAGCCTCGTGGACCTCGTGGCGAAGGCGGGGAGCCGGGTTCGGGACATCATGACGCCGGATCCCGTGACCGCTTCGGAGGACACCCCGCTTGCCGAGCTGGCGCAGCTGATGCTGGATGAGATGGTCCGCCGGGTTCCCATCGTGCGCGGAAGTCGGGTGGTGGGGATCGTGAGCGCGAGTGACTTCCTCCGGGCGTACCTGGAGCTGGTGGGAGAAGGACGGGCGGAGTAGGGCGCCCATGGGTCCCTTGCGGCGGTGGGGACCGATCCGCCATCCGGCTCCGGAAGGATCCCGGTCCGCTCCATGTCCGATCCCCTCCCACGTGCCCGCCTGGTACGCTTGAGGGGAGGTCACGGGATGGAGGGGGCGGTGCGCAGGCTGCGGGCACGGGACGTGATGACGACGCCCGTCTACACCGTGGGGCCGGAGACCCCGGTGCCTGAAGTGGCGCGGCTGCTGGTGGAGCGGCACATCAGCGGGGCGCCCGTGGTGGACGAGACGGGCCGGCTCGTGGGGATCGTGACGGAGGCGGACCTGCTGCCCAAGGAGGCGGGGCCCGCGGGTCTTCCCCTCACCGCCCTGCTCGGCCCGGAAGCACCCCCAGAGGTTCGGGAGCACCTGCGCCGGTACCGGGGACGGGTGGTGCGGGAGGTGATGACCCGGGAGGTGGTGACGGCCACGGAGGACACCCCGGTGCAGCAGCTCGCGGCCCTCATGCTCCGCAAGCGGGTGAACCGGATCCCCATCGTGCGGGGGGAGCGCGTGGTGGGCATCGTCACCCGGAACGACGTGCTCCGGGCCTTCTTCCGGCGGGACGAGGATCTGGAGCGTGCGGCTCAGGAGACCCTGCGCGACCTCGAGCTGGATCCGGGGCGCCTCACGATCCGGGCCCGGGAAGGGGTGCTGGAGATCCGTGGAGAGGTGGATTCTCCGGAGCACGCCCGGCTCGTGGAGCTGGTGCTACGGGCCCTGGACGGGGTGGTGGATGTGGATGTCTCGGGAATCCGCATCGTCTCCGCCCCTCCGAGAGATGCTGCGCGTTAGCAAGTACCCCGCGCACCTGGAGACGGATCTCGTCCTGCGGGACGGGACCACGGTGCACGTGCGTCCGGCCCGACCGGAGGACCGGCCCCGGGTCCTGGAGTTCCTCCGTTCCCTCTCCGAGGAGTCGCGCCTGTACCGGTTCTTCGCGGCCTTGGGGGATGCGGCCCTGGCAGAAGAGGCCCAGCGCATGTGCGAGGTGGACTACGAGGACCGCATGGCCCTGGTGGCCACCGCGGGACCGGAGGAGCGGGTGGTGGCGCACGGGATGTACGCCCTGCGGGCGCCGGGCCGGGCGGAGGTGGCGGTGGTGGTGGCGGATCCGTATCAGGGGAGGGGCCTCGGGACCCTGCTTTTGGGGCAGCTCGCGGAGATCGCCGCGGCAAAGGGAATCGAGGTGTTCGAGGCGGAAGTTCTCCCGGAAAACCACCGCATGATCCGGGTGCTGCGGGATCTCGGGTTCCCCGCGGAGGTGCGGGCGGGGGCGGGAGAGCTCCTGGTGACCTTCCCCACCCGGTTCACCCCGGAGGCGGTGGAGCGGTTCGAGCGACGGGAGCGCATCGCGGCGGCCAATGCCCTGAAGGCCATCCTCCAACCGCGGAGCGTGGCGGTGATCGGGGCCTCCCGGGACCGACAGAGCATCCCTGGACAGCTGTTCTGGAACCTCCTGCGGTACGGGTTTTCGGGTGCCGTGTATCCGGTGAACCCCCGGGCGCGGGTGGTCCAGGGGGTGCAGAGTCATCCGTCCGTGGAGGCGATCCCGGAGACCGTGGACCTGGCGGTGATCGCGGTGCCCGCGGAGCACGTGGCGGAGGTGGCCCGGCAGTGCGCCCGGAAAGGGGTGCGGGCCTTGGTGGTGATCTCCGCGGGATTCGCGGAGGCGGGCCCGGAAGGGGCCCGGCGCCAGGAGGAGTTGCTGCGCATCTGCCGGGCAAGCGGCATGCGCCTGGTGGGGCCGAACTGCATGGGGGTGGTGAACACCCATCCAGAGGTCCGGCTGCTGGCCACCTTCGCGCCTCATCCCCCGCCGCGGGGACACGTGGGGTTCATGTCCCAGAGCGGGGGGCTCGCGCTGGCGATCTTCGAGTACGCGGCGCGGGTGGGGCTGGGCCTCAGCAGCTTCGTGTCCGTGGGGAACAAGGCGGACATCTCCGGCAACGATCTCCTCCAGTACTGGGAGGAGGATCCGGACACCCGTGTCATCCTTCTCTACCTGGAGTCCTTCGGGAATCCCCGGAAGTTCGCCCGTATCGCGCGCCGGGTTGCCCGGCGAAAGCCCATCGTGGCCACGAAGAGCGGCCGCTCCCCCGCGGGGGCCCGGGCCGTGGCCTCCCACACGGGTGCCCTGGTGGCAGGATCGGACGCGGTGGTGGACGCCCTGTTCAGTCAAGCGGGGGTGATCCGCACGGACACCCTTGAGGAGATGTTTGACGTGGCCATGTTGCTGGCCCACCAGCCACCCCCGCGGGGCCGGAATGTGGCCATCCTCACCAACGTGGGCGGCCCCGGCATCCTCTGCGCGGACGCGTGCGAAGGGCAGGGCCTGCGGGTTCCACCCCTTCCGGAGGCCACCCAGAAGCGGCTGAGGGACCTGTTGCCGCCGCACGCGGCGGTCACCAACCCCGTGGACATGACGGCCGCGGCCCGACCGGAGCACTACCGGGAAGCCCTGCGGCTCCTCGGGGAGGAGTCCGAAATCCACGCCCTCGTCGCCATCTTTATCCCGCCCGCCACCATCCCCGCCGCGGAGGTGGCCCGGGCCATCCGGGAAGGGGCGGCGGGGGTGTGGGGCCGGAAGCCGGTCCTCGCGGTGTTCATGACGCCGGACGGCGTTCCCCGGGAGCCGCGGGATGGAGAGATCCCGCTCTCTGTGTACGAGTTCCCGGAGCGGGCCGCCATCGCCCTGGCCCGGTCGGCCCGGTACGGGGAGTGGCTGGGCCGGCCCATCCCGGAGCCTCCGGAGCTACCCGGGATCCGGCGGGAGGAGGCCGTGGGCGAGGTGGCCCGGGCCCTCGCGGAGGGTGGAGGATGGCTGGACCCGGAGCGGACGCGCCGGGTGCTCTCCTGCTACGGGCTCCCGATCCTGGACCAGCGGGTGGCCACTACCCCGGAAGAGGCTGGGGAGCTGGCAGAAGCCTTCGGCGGGGAGGTGGCCCTCAAGGCCGTAGCCCCCGCCCTGGTGCACAAGAGCGAGGTAGGAGGGGTGCGGCTCGGGCTTCGGGGGCGGGAGGCGGTGCGGGCCGCCGCGGAGGAGATGCGGGCCCGGTTGCAGAACTCCGGGATCTCCCTCCGCGGCTTTCTCGTGCAGCCCATGGCCCCTCCGGGCGTGGAGATGATCGTGGGGGTGGTCCACGACCCCACCTTCGGTCCCGTGGTGGCGTGTGGGGCGGGTGGGGTCCTCACGGAGCTGCTGCGAGACGTGGCGGTTCGGCTCGTGCCCATCACGGAGCAGGATGCCCGGGAGATGCTGGCACAACTGCGCACCTCCCCCCTCCTCCACGGCTACCGCGGCATGCCCCCGCGGGACACGCGGGCCCTCGTGGACATCCTGGTGCGGGTGGGAGCCCTGGCGGACGACCTTCCGGAGGTCGCGGAGCTGGACCTCAACCCGGTCCTCGTGCACGAATCCGGAGCCACCATCGTGGATGCCCGGCTGCGGGTGGCTCCCTATGAGCGCATCCCCCGGATCACCCGCCGGCGGTAATCCCGCGTCTTCCCAGATTCGGTCAGGGACCCGATGGTTCTGGGGCCCCTCTCCGGGAACACTGGGGATGGAGGGATCCCGATGCGGACCTGGCTCGTGGCCAAGGACGTGATGACCTCTCCCGTGATCACGCTCCGCCCGGAGACCACGCTCCGGGAGGCCGCGGAGCTGTTCCTGCGCCACCACATCAGCGGGGCGCCCGTGGTGGATCGGGAAGGAAGACTCGTGGGGATCGTGACGGAGGCAGATCTGCTCCGTCGGGAGGCCCAGCCCATGCCGGAAGCCAGGCGGGGCTTTCTCTCCTTCCTGTGGCGGGACGTGCGGCTGCGGGCGGGCCGGACGGTGCGGGTGGAGGAGGTGATGACGCGGGAGGTGATCACGGCCACGGAGGACACCCCGGTGCGGGAGCTGGCCCGGCGCATGCTCCTCCGCAAGGTCAACCGGATCCCCATCGTGCGGGAAGGGAAGGTGGTGGGGATCGTGACCCGGGCGGACGTGCTGAAGGCCTTCGCGCGGCCGGATCCGGAGCTCGTGGAGGCAGTCCGGCGGGTCCTCGCGGAGGAGCTCGGAGTGGACCTTAGCCGGGTGGCGGTGGAGGCAGAGGGGGGAACGGTGCGCATCCGGGGGGAGGTGGAGCGCGCCAGCGACGTGGAGCTCGTGCACCGGTATGTGGCCATGGTAGACGGGGTAACGTCCGTGGACACCACGGAGCTCCGATACCGGGTGGAGGACCTACGGCTGCACCCGCTCCCCGGAGACCATCCCCCTCCCTGAACCGGATCCCCTTAAGTGGCGCGGTCGTCGAAGCGGTAGGTGAGGCGGCTTTCCACGCGGACGACGCCGTCGATGGTGGCCACCCAGCGTTCGGCGAGTTCCTTATCGGAGCGGCGTTCCACCTCTCCCTCGAGGGTGACCACGCCCTCATGGACCTCGATGCGGAGGCGGGTGGGGTCGATCCAGAGTTCTTCGAGGAAGGCTCTACGGACGGCCTCCAGGAGTTCGTGGTCGGGTCTGGTGAGGGCTTTGAGGACGTCTGCGCGGCTGAGGATGCCGACGACCTGGCCGTCTCGGACCACGGGGAGGCGGTTGATGCGGTGGCGGGTCATGAGGGCGGCGGCCTCGCGGAGGGGGGTATTTTCGGTGATGGTGATGACCGGGGAGGTCATGAGGTCGCGGGCCAGGAGGCCCTCGGACTTCCGCTCGGCGTGTGCGAGTTGGCCTCTGCGGAGGAGGCGGAGGAGGCCTCCTTCCTCTGGGGATTCGGGGAGCTCCTTGTAGAGGAGGTCGGCCTCGGTGAGGATGCCCACGAGCGTACCGTGTTCGTCCACCACGGGGACGCCGCTGATGTGGTGGGTGAGGAGGAGGCGGGCCACCTCCTTGATGGGGGTATCGGGCCGGACGGTGACCACGGGAGAGGTCATCACATCCCGGGCCACCAGGTGAACACGAGGGCGTGCGGTTCCCATAGGCACCTCCCGTCGGGTTTGGATGATGCTGCGGCAAGCCTACCATCCCTAGACGTCCGGAGAAGCGGGCTCAGCGCGAGCCCGCCTCAGCCCGGTGTCGCACGGTGAGGACGGGCACGGGGCTTGCGCGCACCACGTGCTCCGCCACACTTCCGAACAGGATCCGCTCCACGCCCGTGCGGCCGTGGGTGCCCATCACCACGAGATCCGCGCCCACCTCCCGGGCCACCTCCGGGATGCGGTGGCGGGCGGTGGCGGTGCCGAAGGCGGTGTGGAGCAACACCTCCGCACCCTGCAGGCGCTCGGCCCGCGTCCGCAACTCCTCCCGGGCCCGTTCCTCCGCGGCCCGGAGCACCGCCTCCAGGAGGGGCTCTCCGCCCGCCCACTCCGAGAACGCGGACAGCTCCTCGTACGTGAGCTCCACCACGTGAAGCAGGACGATCCGGCCACCGAAGGCGCGGGCCAGCAGTTCCGCCCAGGGAAGCGCAACATCGGAAGCCGGGGAGAAGTCCACGGGCACGAGCACCGTTCGCACCTGGGGGGTATCCGTCACCGTTGAGCGCACGGTGAGCACGGGGACGGGGCTATGGACCACCACGTGCTGGGCCACGCTTCCGAAGAGCAGACGCGGGATGCCGCTGCGACCGTGGGTCCCCATCACCACCAGGTCCGCCCCGGTCTCCGCGGTGGCCTGGAGGATGACCTCCCGGGCCGGACCTTCCCGGATCATGCTCCGGGCGCCGGGGAGGCGTTCTTCCAGCTGGCGCAGGAGCCGCTCCGCCTCCTGCCGTGCGTGCTCCACGAGGCGCGTGTAGAGGTCCACCGTGACCCCGGTGGGTCCCAGGAGCAGGGCGGGGTCCAGGGCGAGGGCGTGGAGGAGGACGAGGTCCGCCCCGAAGCGCTGGCTCAGGAGGGAGGCCCACCGCAGGGCACCTTCAGAGGCTGGGGAGAAGTCCGTGGCGGCGAGAATCCTGCGGATGGCCACGCGTTCCATGGTTCCTCCCGGATGCCTATGCTCCGCCCACGGGCAGGCGGGCGAGCACCGTGGTCCCGACCCCCGGTACGGAGAGGATCTGCACCGCCCCCCCCACCAGTTCCGCCCGCTCCCGCATCCCCGCGAGCCCGAAGCTGCGACGGTCTACCTCCTCGGGATCGAAGCCCACCCCGTCGTCCCGCACCATCACCAGGAGCATCTCTCCTCGCCGGTCCAGCCGCACCCGCACCTCCCGGGCCCGGGCGTGGCGGAGGACGTTGGTGAGGGCCTCCTGCACGATGCGGAAGGCCACGGTCTCCACGTCCGGGGGAAGCCGGTTGTTCAGCCCATGGATCTCCACGTGGGCCGCAAGACCGGCGGGGATCACGTACGTGTCCACGTACCACCGGACCGCGGGCCCCAGGCCCAGGTCGTCCAGCACCGCGGGCCGCAGCTCGTGCACGAGCCGGCGCAGGTCGTCCAATCCCTCCTGGGCCACCTCGTGCAGGCGGTGGAGGGCCGGCGCGAGGGGGTTTTCGGTGGCCTCCGCCTGGGCCGCCAGCTGGCTGAGCTGGATGATGAGGGCGGTCATGATCTGACCCGCGTGGTCGTGCAGGTCCCGGGCGATGCGGCGGCGCTCCTCCTCCTGAGCCACGAGCAACCGCTGCAGCAGTTCCCGCCGCACCCGTTCCTGTTCCCGCACCTGGTCGAACAGCTTCGCCCGCTGGATGGTGACCGCCAGCTCATGCCCGATGGCCTCCAGCATGTCGAGCTCCTGTTCGCTGAAGGTGCGCCCGGGTGGGAGCAGGAGGTTGAGGATCCCCACGGTCTCGTCCTGGGCCACGAGGGGGACGGAGGCATGACGATGGCGTTCAGGGGCATGAGGCAGGGCCTGCTCCAGGCGGAGGCACTCGATGACGCTCACGGGCTCCCGTAGCGTGCCCTCCCGCAGTTGCGTGAGGCACCGGCAGTCTCCGGTCATTCGGCGCTTGCCGGCCACCGCGAGGGGGGCGGGAAGGTTGACGTCCGCGGCCAGGTAGAACTCCCCGGGGTTGGGACCGTGGAGGAAGATCCAGCCCGCCTCCACGTCCAGGAGCTCCAGGATGCGGCGCAAGGCCGCGTCCAGGGCTTCCCGGAGCGTATAGGAACGGTTCAGGGTCTCCGCGATGCTGCGAAAAATGGCCACCTGACGGGCCGTCTCCACCCGGGCCTCCGGTCCGATCCTTCCCTCCCCATGATGGTACCGGAGAATGCCGCCCTGTGGGGAATCCCCAAGCCCCTGCCCGGGGTGGGACCGGGGGGTCGCCTCAGGAGAGCGACCGGGCGCTAGCGGGGAACGAACCGCCACGGGTCCCCTGGCCAGGACTCCATGCGGACCTGCCGGTCGTCGAAGCGGTAGGTGAGGCGGCTTTCCACGCGGACGACGCCGTCGATGGTGGCTACCCAGCGTTCGGCGAGTTCCTTATCGGAGCGGCGTTCCACCTCTCCCTCGAGGGTGACCACGCCCTCATGGACCTCGATGCGGAGGCGGGTGGGGTCGATCCAGAGTTCTTCGAGGAAGGCTCTGCGGACGGCCTCCAGGAGTTCGTGGTCGGGTCTGGTGAGGGCTTTGAGGACGTCTGCGCGGCTGAGGATGCCGACGACCTGGCCGTCTCGGACCACGGGGAGGCGGTTGATGCGGTGGCGGGTCATGAGGGCGGCGGCCTCGCGGAGGGGGGTATTTTCGGTGATGGTGATGACCGGGGAGGTCATGAGGTCGCGGGCCAGGAGGCCCTCGGACTTCCGCTCGGCGTGTGCGAGTTGGCCTCTGCGGAGGAGGCGGAGGAGGCCTCCTTCCTCTGGGGATTCGGGGAGCTCCTTGTAGAGGAGGTCGGCCTCGGTGAGGATGCCCACGAGCGTACCGTGTTCGTCCACCACGGGGACGCCGCTGATGTGGTGGGTGAGGAGGAGGCGGGCCACCTCCTTGATGGGGGTATCGGGCCGGACGGTGACCACGGGAGAGGTCATCACATCCCGGGCCACGAGCCGGATGGGCGGACGGGCGACCTTCATGGCCTCACCTCCTCCCTAGCTCGTCTGCTCCGCAGGCCGGAACACGCGCCCGGGCCTCCACGGGGTCCCGAGGGCGGGCAGGAGCCAGTAGTCCAGGCCGTAATATCCGGCCACCTTCCACGCGAGGATGAGCAGGATGGAGACGAGGAACATCATGGGGTTGGTGCTGGCCGTCCCCGCCATCATGAAGTTCCAGTTCATGAAGGCCCCGAAGAAGGCCGCAATTCCGGTGAACACGCCCAGCACGAGGGCGATGCCGACCACCAGTTCGCCATACGCGATGAGCTTGCCGAAGAAGCCCTCCGCACCGATGCTCAGCAGCCACGCGAGGAAGTCCCGGTACCAGTCAAAAGCCACGGGCGGCCGGGCCGGCGGAGGAGGGATCTGGATGGCCCGCTCCCAGAACCCGCGCACCGCGGCTCCGGTCACCACCCAGTCCGGGTTCGTGATCTTGTGCAGGGAGGCCTCGATCCACTCATAGCCCAACCACAGCCGCAACAGCAGCCAAACCCACGCGAACCGGGTGCTGTTCAGGAGTGCCCGGACGAAGGGTGGATCCTCGAAGTACTGGGGATTCCGTGCCATCTCCATCACCTCCGGCTCCAGCCTACTTCGGGCGGCGTCTCCGCGGGATCCGTCCGGGGTCCGATTTCCGGGTCGGGGGGCGACCGGAGGGAAGCGGGGTGGGGAGCGGGGGAAGAATCGAGGCCGTGCGATTCGCATCGGGCTCGGATCGGATCCCGCATCCGGCCTGGGCCCGATGGACCGCAGGACAACGCAGGCCTACGCTTTTGTTTGGGTCGCTCAGACGGCACACGGAGGGGAGAATGGAAGCGCTTGACCGCGTCCTCATCCGCTACACCTGGTTTGTGGCGCTCCTCACCCTGGCCGGCGTGGTGGCGGTGGCGATACAGCTCGGTGCCCAGCGGACCACGGGGGGCGCTCTTCCCACCCCTGAGCCCGCCCCCGCGGTCCAGCGTGTGGAGGTGACCTTGCGGGAGTTCAAGTTCGAGCCCGCGCGGTTGGAGGTGCCCGCGGGCCGGATGGTGCTCGTGGTCCGCAACGAGGGCCTGATCCCCCATGATCTCTCCATCCCGGGCCTCGGGAAGAAGACGGAGTACATCGCGCCCAAGAAGGAGGCGACCCTGGAGCTCGAGCTGCGGCCGGGCACGTACCCCTTTGAGTGCACGGTGAGCGGGCACAGGGAGGCGGGGATGCACGGGACGCTGGTGGTGCGGTAATGAGGAGGAAACCATGCAACGAGTGGTGATCCTGGGAGGGGGAAGCGGAGGGGTCGTGGCCGCCAAACGGCTCGCGGACTGGTCCCGGCCGGGGGAAGTAGAGGTGGTGCTCATAGACCGCAATCCTTGGCACGAGTACCGGCCCAGCTACCTGTGGGTGATGACCGGGAAGCGCGAGCCGGACGCGGTGCGGCGCCCGTTGAAGCTGCTGGAGGCGCGGCACGGCACCCGGGTGGTCCAGGCCACGGTGACCCGCATCGACCCGGATGCCCGTTCGGTGGAGACGGATGCGGGGAGCTTCACGTACGACTTCCTCATCGTGGCCCTGGGCGCGGTGCTGCGGGAGGACCCTCGCACGCAGGGGTCCGAAGGGCCATGGGAGCTGGAGCACGCGGTGCGGCTGCGGGAGCGACTGCGGAATTTCCGCGGCGGGCACGTGGTGGTGGGCCCTGTGGAGTGGCCCTACCGGTGTCCACCCGCGCCCTTCGAGGTGGCCTTCCTGCTGCGGTACCTCGCGGACCAGCGCCACATCTCCGACCGCACCCGCATCACCGTGATCCACCCCTGGCAGCAGCCCATGGAGGCCTTCGGTCCCCTGATGGTGGAGGGATTCTGTAGGTTTTTAGAGCAGTTCCGGGTGGAGTTCCAGGGTGGGTTCCAGCTCGCGGAGCACGATCCCGACAGCCGCGGGCTGCGTGCGTCGGACGGCCGGGCCCTGGAGTACGACCTGGCCATCCTGATTCCGCCGCATGCGCCGCCCGATCCCGTACGCACCTCTCCCCTCGCGGGTCCCGGGGGCTACATGGACGTCACGCTGCCGAGCATGGCCTCGCCGCGTTATCCTGAAGTATTCGGGATCGGCGATGTGGTGGCTCCCACCATCGGGCTGGGCATGGCCGGGGTGTTCGCCCACTTCCAGGCGGATCACGTGGCAAGCCAGATCCTCGACCGCATCCGGGGTGCCTACCTAGGCGAGCTGTACAACATGGTGGGGGTGTGCGTGATGGACACGGGATACATGGGGGCTGCGGTGTGGTGTGACTTCACGGATAAGCTGTACGGTCGCTCCCCGTATCCGGACTGCCGGCTGCTGGGAGGGATGCGCCTATTTCGGGCGGTGAAGGTGGGGTTCGAGCGCATGTGGTTTGCGAGCCTGTTCGGCGCGTAGGAGGACTCGGATGGAGGAATCTCGGGTGCAGGTTTTGGACCGGATGCTGGAGAAGCTCGGCGAGCACGCGGACGCGGTGGTGCAGTTTTTGGAGGTCCTCGGAAAACTTCACCGCACGGGACTCTTGGCCGTGGTGGATGGAGTCCTGGAGGAGTTCGACGAGGTCTTCAACGCGGCCACCCGGCCCGAGCTCATGACCATGGTGGCCAACCTCATGATGCTGCTGGGTGCGGTGGGGCAGGTGCGCTACGAGCCCTTCTTCCGGGCAGCCATGCACGCCCCGCAAGCGGTGAACGAGAAGCTGGACACGCTGGTGGGACGGTCCCGACCTCTGCGCCTGATGGAAGCCTGGGACCTGCTGCGCAGTCCCGAGGTGGCCGCGGCTTTGGAGGTCCTGGTGACGGCCCTGCGGGCCATGCGGCCACCGGTTCAGGAAGGAGGGAGGTGAACGAGGATGCGGAACGTGGGGCGTGTGGATCGGATCCTCCGAGCCGTCCTGGGCGTAGTCCTTGCGATCCTGGCCTTCCGCACGACAGGCGTCTGGGTCTGGATCGCCGGGTTCGCGGCCGCGGTGGCGCTGCTCACCGCGGCGGTGGGCTACTGCCCCCTCTATGGACTCCTGGGCATCCGGACCTGCCCGGCGGAGACACCTCGGGCCACGGGTTAGGGATCGGGCACGGCGCCGCTATCCGAGGGGCGGTCCCACGATCTCGATCCCGAACCGGCGTGCGGTCTCCATGAGTGCCTCTGCGGCCTCCGGGGTGGGGGGCCCGGACGGAGGCGGCAGTTCAGGACGCGGGGCGGGCCGCGCCATCGCCCGCACGAAGTTCTCGAAGTCCCGCTGCGCGGTGACCGTGAGCCACCGCGCGCCGTCGGGCGACTCGACCCGGTAGGTGTGCGCGATGCCCTTGGGCGCGAGCAGAACCTGTCCGGCACCTACCGTCCGATCCTCCCCGCCCACGTGTAAGCGGAGGGCCCCTTCCAGGATGCAGAAGACCTCGTCCTCGGTGTGGTGCACGTGCAGGGGTGGGGAGTCCCCTGCAGGGGCCCGGTGCTCAAGGACCGAGATGTGGTCGGCGTTCTCCGCCCAGCTGACCCGCACGGTAACCAGGGTGTCCAAAAACCACAGGGAGTCGGTTGTCATCGGTGACCTCCACTGTCTTGTGTACAGCCAGAGGTGAAACTAAACCCACCGCCGCACCGGCCGAATCCCCAGGAATCAGTATTCGGGTGAGGATTTGACGGGCGGTCCCGGCGCCGGCGCGGTGAGGAGTCCCCAGGCCATCTACCGGTCGGATCGCCTCGGTGGTGGCGGGCGCCGGATCCGGGTGCGGCAGGAGCAGGAATCCCTGAGCGCAAGCCGGGGCGGCTGCCCGGATCCGGCGGGCTGGAAACGCCCCAGGGTACCGTTTGCGCCCGGTGACGGACGAGGAGCTGCTGCCGCTTTCGGAGCGCAACCCAGGCTACCAGCTCGAGCGCACCGCGGACGGGAGGCTGGTGGTGAGTCCCACGGCGTGCGTACCTCCGGAACGGCGCACGAATCGGGGTCCTGATCGATCCGTATGCCCGCACCGGGGAGGTGTACCGGCCCGCGGGGGAGCCCGAACGGTACGTGGCCCGCGTCCTGCTCCTCGCGGGCGACGGGGTCCCTCCGGCTGGCAGACCTATTGGGGTTGACGGGCTCCTACGCGCGAGGACGGGACGTCCAGATCCAGACGACAAGCACCAGGTTGATTACGATGGGAGGCAGAACGGTGCGTGCCGTGTAGGCCCCCGTGAGCCAGAAATAGAGGAGGTCCACCGTCGTCAGCAGCAGTCCTCCCGCGAAGACCCAGGCCAGGCGGCCATACCGCTCGGTGTCCTGGGACGCCAGGAAGGCCAGCGTCCCGATCACGATCAGCGAGCTCCCCCAGCCGGAAGTGACGGCGGGGTCCTTGATCGGGTAGGCGAACACCGCGGCACCGATGGACGGGAAGAACAGTACGATGCCCGCCAGCGCGGTCCACACGCCGTTCACCAGGAGTGCTGTACGCACGGGTGCACCTCCTCATGACCCTCGTGCAATCTCAACCGAGATTGGTCTTGGCGCACTTCGCCCCGGCGTCGGCCACCAGGAATGTGCCGTCCTCATAGTGACAGGCCGCTCCAACTGAGCCGTACCGCGCGCCTTCTAGCGGTGGCGTTGCCGGTTTCTCGGACTCGATGGCCACGAGGCTCCAGGCGTCGCTTTGTATCGTAAGGCTGCCGGGCCGCAGGCGGCATCACGAGGATTCAGTATTTGGCGGGTGTCCTGTGCCGCCCCGACCGGAACTCTCACGCCGGCGGTTTGATCCCCTGCTGGACGGCCCAGGTGGCGATCTGGGCGCGGGAGGAGAAGTCCAGCTTGCCCAGGATGTGCTGGACGTGGGTGGCGGCGGTGTGCTCGCTGATAAAGAGGCGCCGGGCGATCTCGCGGTTCGACAGCCCCAGGGCCACGAGACTCGCCACCTCCAGCTCGCGGGGGGTGAGCGGTTCGGCCCGCGCCGGTCCGGCCTGCGGGACGGTCCGGCGGACGCGCACCCCCATGGCCTCGGCTGCCGCAACGCTCAGGGGAAGGACTGCCCCGGCGGCAGCCGCGCGCCTGAGGGCTTCGGGTCCGAGGTGCTCCTTTATGGTGGCACGGGCGTGCGCCAGTCGGTCGGGACGTACGTTTGCCGGGAACCAGCCGGGCCGCCGGACGACGCCGACGCGGTCGAGCAGCGCCTCGGCAGCGCCGAAGAGCCGCGCGGCCTGCTCTGCCTGCTCGTTCTCTGCCGCCAGCACCGCCATCCCTTCCAGGCACCGCGCGACCCCGAGCCGGTCGCCGGCCCGCTCGAACAGCTCCAGGGATTGCCGGTAAAGGCCCAGGCTGCGCTGGTCTTCGTTCGCGTCCTGCGCGACTACGGCGAGTTCCCGCAGGGAGGAGGCGATCATCACCGGCTCCCCCAGCTGCCGGCGGAGGTGCAGGGCCTCGGCCTGCAGCCGCCCTGCCTGGGTGTGGTCGCGGTGCGCCAGGGCGACGCGGGCCAGGTGGACCAGCGCCTGGGCGATGCCGTCCCGTTCTGTGCGCGCTTCGAACGCCCGCAGGCACGCCTCGCCCAGGGCCGCGGCCTGGACGAGCTCGCCCTCGGCCAGGGCCACGGCGGCCAGGCCGTAGGCGGACCAGGCCGCTCCGCGGTCGTCGCCGAGTTGCCGGGAGAGGGCGAGGCTGCGTTCAAAGGGCTGTCGGGCGCTCGTGAAATCGTCCGCCTCGAGGGCCACCAGTCCCAGCAGCCGCGCCGCGGTGGCCGTCCCCTGTCGGTCCTGAAGCTCCTCGAAGAGCGCCAGGCTCTGGGCGGCCAGCTCCCGGGCCCGCGCCAGCTCGCGCCGGTCCCGGGCCACGAGGGCCAGGGTCCGCAGCGCGTGCGCCTCAGCCTGGCCGTCTTTCAGCCGCCTGGCGAGGACGATGGCCTCCTCGGCCAGGGCGGTCGCCTCCGCGTGTTCGCGGGCCCGCCAGGCAAGGACCGATGCGCCGTGCAGGACTTGCAGGCGCAGAGCCGTCGGGTCCGCGGGCACCAAGGGCAGCGCGGCCGCGGTCCAGGCGCGTCCTTCCATCCAGTAGCCCCGGACGTTCCAGAAGCGCCACAGCGCGGCGGCGAACCGGGGAAGCAGCGCAGTGTCTCTGGCCTGACGCGCCCGGTCCAGCGCCGCGCGGATGTTGGGATAATCGCGGTCCAGCCGGTCGAGCCACCGCCCCTGTTCCGGGCTGGTGAGCGCGGGCGCAGCCCGCTCCGCCAGGGTGAGGTAGAAGTCGGCGTGGCGCCGCCAGGCCGAGTCCAGTTCTCCGGTGGCCGCCAGCTGCTCCAGGGCGAACTCCCGCAGCGTCTCCAGCATGCGAAAGCGCGGGGTGTCCCCGAGGTCCTCCTCCCGCTGCAGCAGGCTCTTGTCCACGAGGGAGGCCAGCCCCTCCAGCACGTCCACCGCCAGGTCCGCGCACACGGCCGCGGCTGCCTCAAGAGGAAAGCTGCCCGTGAACACCGCGAGGCGCCGGAAGAGGGCCTGCTGGCCTGGTTCCAGCCGGGAGTAGCTCCACCCCACGGCGGCCCGCAACGTCCGATGTCGCGCCGGAAGGTCCCGCGCCGCCCGACGGAGCAGCGTCAGGCGGTGGTCCAGGCGCTCGCGGATCGTCTCCGGGGAGAGCACCTTCACCTGCGCGGCGGCCAGCTCCAGGGCCAGGGGCAGGCCGTCCAGGCCCACGCAGATCTCGGCGACCGCCCGGGCGTTGGCGGACGTCACCGCGAACGTCGGGTCCACCGCCTGGGCGCGGGCCACGAACAGCATGACCGCGGGCGACGAGATCACCGCCTTGGGGTCGGAGGCGCGGCTCAGGTCGGGGACCCGCAGCGGCGGAACCGCGAACTGGCGCTCCCTGCGCAGGCAAAGGGGCTCCCGGCTGGTCACCAGGACCTTGAGGGCAGGCGCGGCGTCCACCAACGCGGCCACGTCTGACGCCGCCTCCAGCACGTGCTCGAAGTTGTCCAGCACCAGGAGGAGGTGGCGGTCAGCCAGCGCCTGGACGAGCAATCGGACGGTGGACGGACCGCCGCGCAGACGGACGTCCAGCTGGTGGGCGATGGCCCGGGTGACGTGTACGGGCTGGGTGACCGGTGCGAGGTCCACGAACACCACTCCGCCCGGGAACGCTCCTGCCACGTCTGAGGCGGCCTGAAGGGCGAGGCAGGTCTTCCCGGCTCCCGGGGCTCCGGTGAGGGTGAGAAGCCGGACGTCGTCTCGCAGCAGCAGGGACCGGATACAAGCCAGCTCCTCCTCCCGACCGATCAGCCGGTCAGGAGCCGGGGGCAGGCGGGCACCTGCCGCGGGAGTGAATCGAGCCCGCACCCAGCGCCTCACGGGCGGGACCAAGCCCGCTTCATTCTACCATCTACACGGCCAGCTCCTGGGTGGCGTACCAGCGGCGCAGGACGAAGATCTGGGCCGCGTGGTAGGAGGTGTGGGTGGCGAGGTCCACCAGGGCTTCACGCCACGGGGCGGAGTCGTCGGGGGCCGGGGTGTCCAGGAGCGCGGGGTCGGCGCTACGGATCGCTTCGGCACAGTCCGCGTGCGCCTGCTCGACTTCCGCGCGGAGGCGCTCCCAGGCGTCCGGTGTCCGGGTCACCTCCGGCCAGTCCGACCCCGGGTGTGGGTACCGGTCGGGCCGGAGGTGGTGGGCGGTCCACCTGCACCAGTACGCCACGTGGGCCACCAGCTCCGCGATGGTGCGCTGGGCCGTGAGGGGGCGCCAGTGCGCTTCTACTGGGCTGACGCCGTCCAGGGCGGCGGCCAGGCCCCGGCCGGCCCAGTTCCCCTCCCGGTAGGTGCGTTCCAGGCGGTCCGCCAGCCAGCGAAGTTCGGAGCGAGGGTCCATGACCACCTCCGCAAGCACGGCCGATCGATCTGGACGGTGCCGGTGGGTTTCTCGAAGCGTGAGGAGGGTTCCTGCCGCCGGGGAGGGGTGATCAGCGCTCCCGGAGTCCGTGTCCCAGCCGTTCCCACCAGCGGTTCCAGACCTCGGGGTTGTCGGGGTCCACGAGGACCGTGAGACGGTCGCCCGCCTGCAGGACGGTGTCCGCCTTGGGGAAGATCACCTCCCCGTCGCGGAGGATCGCCACCACCAGGACGCCCGGCGGAAGCCCGGCTTCCCGAAGGGTGTGCCCGACCAGGGGAGAGCCGGTGGGCACGGTGGCCTCCAGGGATCGGGATGGCCCGGGTGGAAAGGGGGTCATGCGGATCCCGGCTTGGGCGAGCTCCCGGTACACCCGCAGGACGTCCCGCGCGTGCAGAACGCCGACCACCCGTCCGTCGTCCACCACGGGCGCCTGCACCTGCTCCGCCTCCAGGAGCTGGGCCAGGGCCTCGTCGAGCGGCTGGTCCGGTCGCACGGCGACGTCCGTGGAGGTCCCACCGTGCGCGTTGGGCTGCATGGCGTCTTGGACTCGCAATGACGCCAGAAGGGGGAAGGCCAGGCGCACCCGGTGCAGGGGCGCGTGGGAGCGGTCCAGCAGCTGGCTGCGGTAGATGGTCCCATCGCCCACCAGGGCCGTGGCCACCGCCACCGCGATCATGGCGGGTGCCAGCAGGGACAGGTTGCCCGTCATCTCGGCCACCATGAGCATCACGGCCAGCGGCGCGTGGGCGATGCCGCCGAACAGGGCCATCATGCCCGCGATCACGAAGGGCGCGGGGCTTGCCGGGACGTGCGGCAGCGCCCCGTGCAGGAGGCGCCACAGGGCCACGCCCACAAGCCCTCCCACCACGATGCCGGGGCCGAACACGCCGCCGGAGCCCCCCGAGCCGATGGACAGCGCCGTGGCCAGGATCTTCGCGAAGGGCAGGAGCAGGACGAGCCGCAGCGGTACGGACACAAGCCCCCGGTCCATCGCCTCCTGCACCCAGCCGTAGCCCGTGTGGAGGGCCGCAGGGGCGACCAGGCCCAGCAGCCCCACCGCCACACCGCCCAAGGCGGGCTTGAGCATGGCGGGGATGCGGAGCTTCCGGAACCCGTCCGCCACGGCGTAGAAGGTCCGCGCGTACAGCACCCCGACCGCGCCGCAGAGGAGGCCGAGAAGGGCGTAGTACGGGAGCTCCAGAGGGGAACCGAGGCCGACCCTCAGGTGCGGGCCGAAGAGGGGTTCGAAGCCGGTGATGACGCCGTAGACCGTGTAGCCGACGATGGCGGAAATCAGGCTCGGCAGCAGGGCTTCCACCTCGAGGTCGTGGGTGTACAGGACCTCCGCGCCCATCACCGCGCCCCCGAGGGGAGCGCGGAAGATGGCCCCCACGCCCGCTCCGATGCCCGCCACCACCGCGATGCGGCGGTCCTGGGGGGAGAGCTTCAGCCAGCGGCCCAGCAGGGAGCCGAACCCCGCGGAGATCTGGGCGGTGGGTCCTTCACGACCCCCGGACCCGCCGCTCCCGATGGTGATGGCGGAGGCCACGAGCTTCACGAGGGGGATCCGGGCGCGGATGCGCGCCCCACGGTGGTGGATGGCGTCGATGGCCGCGTCGGTCCCGTGTCCTTCCGCCTCCGGCGCGAGGCGGAACACGAGGATGCCCGACAGCAGACCGCCGAGGCCCGTAACGAGGGGCAGCAGCCACGGCCGGGCCATGGGCAGGAAGTCCGTGCGGCCCTCGCCCACCGGCGCGGGCGGGAGGTAGCCGACCCACCGGCCCAGGAACAACTCGGTCACCCCCCGGATCCCGGCGCTGAGGGCCACCGCGCCGAGTCCCGCCACCACGCCGATGAGGCTACCGAGCACGATCCACTTGGCCAGGTAGCGGGTGGCCTCGAACCCGCTCACCTGAGGAAGTGGCGCCCGCCACCACCGCGCGATGCGTTGCACCCGCCCAGTCACGTCCACAGGGGCGGACACTGGGAAGTCCGGACCGCGGTCGCCGGAAACCGCTGCGTACAACCTCAGTATACGTCGGAACGCACCGCGAAGAAAGGCCGGCGTTCGAAGGGACGCAGGCTGGAGCGACCGACTCAAACGCGACGGGTCCGCCCGAGCCCCCGCACCGCGGGACGCGTCGCGACCAGCAGGAGGGCGCTTCCCAGGATCACCAGGGCGTCCCCCGGCAGGCGCAGCTTGTTGAAAAGGCGCACGTCGGGTCGCTCGTAGAACGTCAGGGCGCGGGCCGCGGCGTAGTCGGCCTGGACGGCCTCGCGGAGCTGGAGGACGCCCACGGGCGTCACGCTGAGGAAGACCATGAGGGAGAGGCCCAGATTGAGGGCCCAGAAGGCCGCTCCGAGTGTGCGGTCGCTCCACCCCTCCGGGTAGGCATGCCGCAGGGCGTACAACCCCATGCCCACGGCCACGAATCCAAAGGCCCCCAGGAAAGACGCGTGTCCGTGGGCCACCGTGAGGAAGGTGCCGTGCTCGTAGTAGTTCACCACGGGCAAGTTGATGAGCAGGCCCAGAACCCCGGAGCCGACGAACTGCCAGAGAGCGCTGGCCACGAAGAACCGCAGCGGCCAGCGGAGGGAGGCGGGGACATGGATCCCCCGGCGCCAGGCCCGCAGGGCGGTGGCGAGCAGTAAGAACAGCGGAAGCACCTCCAGGGTGCTGAAGACGCTTCCGATTCCGAGCCACAGGGGCGGCTCCCCCACCCACCAGAAGTGGTGCCCGATGGCCAGGAAGCCCGCCAGCAGCACCAGGGCGCCCTCCAGATACAGGCTCTTCGTCACGTCCTCGCGGCTCACGAGCCCCAGCCCCGCGAAGAACCACCCGAGCACCAGGATCTGGAAGAAGGCGAAGATCCCCTCCACCCAGTGGTGGACGACCCACCACCGCCAGAAGTCCACCACCACCCAGTGGCTCGCGGGTCGGTAGGCGAAGCTGGCGTAGAAGGCCGCGGTGATCCCGACCCCGTTCCAGACGAGCACGTGCAGCAGGGGTCTCCACCTCACTGCGGCGCCGCGCAGCGCGCTGGCGAGGATGGCCACCCACAGACTGAATCCCCCGGCGATCCCGACCCGCCACAGCCGGCCCATCTCCAGGTACTCCGTCCCCTCGCTGCCCAGGAGGGGAGACCGGACCCACCCTCGCACGCTGGCGTACACGCCGAGCAGGGTGCCGGCCACGGAAAGGACGAGCACGGCCACGGACACGTACGTGGCCGTCCGGTGCCAGGGGCGCTCCCGACCTCCCAGCAGCAGGGCCACGTACAGACCGGCGGACATCCACAGGCCCACCACCCAGACCACCGCCATGGCGGTGTGGGCGGACCGGACCGCCTGGAAGGGCAGGACGGCCATCCGCTCGAGCCCCAGTCTCGAGAACAGCCCGTAGAAGTCCTCGCGGGAGGCGTAGGCGTTCGCCAGGTAGCCGCCCGCCAGGGTCTGCACGAAGAACACCGCCAGGCAGCCGCCCACGAGGAGCAGGCTCACGCGGGCCAAAAAGCCCGGCGGCTCCTGACGTTGCTCTTCCAGGGCGGGAAGCGCGGGGATGGGCGCCAGGTCCACGGCCCCGAAGGCCAGCACCACCAGGAGGGCCAGGACGAGGAACCACCCCACGGACCACGCGGTCCACAGGACGGTTTCGTGGGTGGGTACCAGGCCGAGGTCGGGCATGGGCGGGAAGTTGTTGGTGTACGAGCCGTCCGACCCGGGACGTGGCGCCAGCGAAACCCAGGCCGCCCACGCGACGAAGGCCGCCAGGGGCCTTACCTCTTCGGGCTGGAGGGTGCCGCGGGCGATTCCCCAAGCCCGGTCTCCGTCCACGAAGCGCTGCCGGTAGAACCGCTCGAAGGCGCGGTGCGCCTCGGCCCACTGCCGCGGCAGTAGGACGCGGTCGGCGTCGAGCCGCGCTGCCCGAAGGAGGGTGCGGACGCGGAGCAAAACCCGCTCCCGCTCCTCCCCCGCCAGATCCCGGAAGGGGCGCCCGAAGGCCTGTCGGGACAGGCGCTCGCCCAGGTGGTCCCGGAGAAACGCCAGGTACTCGGCCCCGTAGTCCGGCCCGAAGTAGCTCCCGTTCCCGAACAGGGTCCCGAAGCCCATGAGGTTCCGGCGCTGGAAGACCTGCTGCCCGACCCGGATGTCGGCGTCCGTGAAGAGCACCGTCCCGTCCGACCTAGTGAAGGCCCGAGGGAGGGGGGGCAGGTGTCGGTAGGTCTGCACCGTGCCCCAGGCAAGGGCCACGGCGCTCGCGAACACCACGGCGGCGAGGACGGCGTTCGCCCGGCGGAGGGTCAGCCGCACGCAGGAGCGGTTCGACGTCCGCGGACGCGGTCCTGCTCGCCTCATGTTTGTCGCAGGGCAAAGACGGAGCCCCGCGTACGTCACATGCTGAACTCGGCATGGGCGTCCGGATCCAGGGAGCCTTTCGGCCGAGCCCTCTCCCGGAGGTCGAGCTGGGTCTCACGAACCGCCACCTGCTTCCGAGAGTGGCGTTCGGAGTCCTGCTCGGGGTGTCGCTCGCGGGGACCGCCATCACCGTGGGCACGCACGGAGCCGGCTTTGCCGTGGTGCTGCTGCGGTGGGCGTACCTGGTGTCTGCCGCCGTGGTGGCGGGAGGGAGCTTGTGGTGGGCGGCGTTCGTGCGGGAGGAGCCCGAGGCCAGGGATCGGCAGGCCGTGGACCGCTTCGCGCGACGGGAGGCCGAGCGGTTCTTGCGGATCCTGCCGGCTGCCGCAGCCGGGCTGGTGGTCAGCTCTTTGCACCTCCTGTGGCTCACGCGCCCCGGGGTCAGCTGGCTTGTGGGACTCCTGGAAGTCCTCGTGGCGGCGGTAGCAGTCCTGACCGCCTCCTTGACGCTGTGCCCGCGGCACCGGACGCGCGGCTGGCGCGACGGCCGGCGCTGGGTTCTCCTGGTAAGCTCCGCGGGCTTGCTGGCGGGGACCGGGGCGCTGGACGCCGCCCTCCAGGTCCCGGGCAACGCGGCCGCGGCAGGCCTGCGGAGCGCGCACGTGGTGGCGTTCGGCCTGTGGCTGGGCGGAGCCGCGTGGAACCTGTGGGCGGCCATCCCCGCGGCCCAGGAGGACCCCCGGGTGCCCGTGGTGGTGGCCGCGGCCCGGCAGCTGGAGCGGTTCCGGTGGACGGTCCGGGTAGCGCTCCCCACGCTGGCGGTCACCGGTGTACTGCAGGCCGTCCCGTACGCGGGAGGAAGCTTCGCCTACCTGGCGGGCACGTGGGTGGGTCGGGTGATCCTCGTGAAGGCCGGAGCGCTGGTGATCCTGATCGGGATTTTCATCACGTGTCCGCTGTGGCGGGCTTGCTCGCCGGTGCGGGGCATGTGCAACCTGCGGGACTTGGAGGACGCCCTGCCGAGACCCGCGCGCACCCTGGACAACCGGGGCAAACCGTGTGCGGGCTTCGTGCACGTGCAGCGTGCCCTGAGGGCGCTGGAGCCGGGGCAGGTGCTGGAGCTGCTCAGCACCGACCCCATGTCGTGGTGGGAGCTGCCCGCGTGGGCGCGGCAGAACGGCTACGAGGTGCTGGACCAGCGGGTGGTGGGCCGGTACCGACTCCTCTGGCGGACCTACCGGTTCTTCCTGCGCCGGGCAGTACCGGCCGCCCCACCGGAGGAACGCACGGCGCTGCGGGTGTGAGGGTCGAGCTGCGGATCCGCCGGTTCAACCCGGAGCGCGATAGCCGCCCGTGGTGGGCCGGGTACAAGTTGGAGGCGGCGCCCTTTGACCGGGTGCTGGACCTGCTCCGGCGGGTCCGGGAGGAGTACGACGGCACCCTGGCGTTCCGAAGCTCCTGCGGCCACGGGATGTGCGGGAGCGACGCCATGCTCATCAACGGCCGCAACCGCCTGGCTTGCCAGACCCTGGTGCGGGAGCTGGGCCGTCGCATCGCGGTGGCCCCGCTTCCCGCCTTCCGGGTGATCAAGGACCTCGTGGTGGACCTGGAGCCCTTCTTCGCCCAGTACTCGTCCGTGATGCCGTACCTGGTGAACCCCGAGCCGCCGCCGGCGCGGGAGCGGCTCCAGACGCCCGCAGAGCGGGCCCGGTACGAGGACACCACGAAGTGCATCCTGTGTGCCGCGTGCACGTCCAGTTGCCCCATCTTCTGGGGCAACGGGGCCTTCGTGGGACCTGGCGCCATCGTGGCGGCGCACCGGTTCCTGTTCGACAGCCGGGACCGGGCCACGGACGCGCGCCTGGCGCGGCTGGACCGGCTGTGGGGGTGTGGAGCTGTCGGACGATCCAGAACTGCACGCAGGCGTGCCCGCGGGGGATCGACGTGGCCCGGGCCATCCTCGAGGTGAAGCACTTGGCCCTGCGGCGGCGCCTGTCCCGGTAGAAGGAGGCAGCCCGTGGTGGACCACGCTCAGCCCGTGGTCACCGCGTACCGGGAACACGTCCGCTTCCAGCAGGAGGGATTCGTGGCCGTGCCTGTGGCGGGGACAGGACCGCGGGAAGGTGGTCCCCAAGTTGCGGGAGGGACGGTGGCGGTAGCGCGTCCTTTCAGCGGCGCCCGTGGGCCGCTGGGGAGCTCGGGCGGCTGGCCACCGCGGTGTTCACCAGGAAGATCACGATGGCGACGGTGTTCAGCACCACCGCCCACCGGCGGCCATCCTCCCACCCCGCGAGGTCCGCGCCGACCCGCATGAGCAGGGACAGGTGCAGCAGGCCCAGGTGCGCGTAGAAGCGGCGGAAGAAGCGGATCTCTCCGCCCAGCACCGAGGGCCAGATGATGGGCGCGTGGGCGAACACCATGGAGAACACGAAGCCGAGGAAGAGCGCGTGCATCTGTGCGTCGTAGCGCAGCCCCGCGGGCAGGGTCGGCCCAGCAGCCCACAGCAGCCCCGCCACCAGCAGCCACCCGTAGCCGGTCAGCAGGCCCACCGCGGCAAACCGCGGGAGGCCAGGAGTCCGCACCGTGCGGCGGGCCACGTCGTGGCGGGCCAGCCACACCGCCCAGCCCACGAACACCAGACCGGCCAGCCGGAACCCCCAGGAGGGCTCGAAAACGGACAGCCCCACCGCCGCACCGTGCGCGGCCACGAGGAGCGAGAAGGCGGTCCAGGCGGCGCGCGGAAGCCTGGTGAGGCGGCTCAGCTCCAGCCGTTCCCCCACGATGGTCAGCACAAGGAAGGCCGCCCAGCCCGTGGTCCACGTGGCCGCAGGGAGCCCTCCGCCCCAGGCAAGGGTCCCCAGAAGCCACGCCCCGGCTCCCGCCGCCATGGCGGTTGTGAAGGTGGCGGGCTGCAGGCGGAGGACGTACAGGTACCCGAGCGTGAGCACTCCGCCGGCGAGGGCGAACAGCAAAACGGAGAACGCGCGGGGAAGGCCGAGCAGCAGCCCCACGCCCGCAAGGCCAGACAGGGCCGGGGCGAGGAAGGTCCACGGGAGGCGCAACGCCACGGCCCGCTCCAGGGCGATGAGCGTCCCCAAAAACCCGCTCACCATCAGCGCCGCGTGGTCCGCGAGATCCATGCCGAAGGCGAGCGGCACGTCCCATCCGGCCCGACGGAGTCCCGCCCACATGCCCGCCAGGAGGGAGACGGCGCCGGCTGCAAGGAGGGGAGCCCGGGCCAGCTTCCGGGCCGGGGCGTCCCGGGCCCCCCTTCGCGCGGCAGCAGCCTCAGACCGCGGGCTTGCCGATGCGGACACGCCACACCTCCGGCCCCTGCTCCAGGTACTCCCAGGTGAACTGCCCGGGCAGCTCCGCGGCGAACTGGTAGTACAGGGGCTTGGGGTCGTGGTCGTTTACGAGTTCGAAGGCCTCCCCGGCCCGAAGGGCGTGGAAGGTCTGGAAGATGAGCGGGTGACGCTGCGGAGGCGGCAGCCGCCGCACGTCCACCACGCGGCCCAGGGCGGCTTCCGCGGAGGCCGAGGGCTGCTCGTGCATGGCGTCGAGCAGGGCGTCCTGCTCCGACTCGGACAGGTGGGCCTCCACCAGGGGCAGGTATACCCGCTCCTCCTTCTCCAGGTGGGCCTGGAACAGGGCCGCAAGCCCCAGGACCTCCCGCCGCAGCCGGTCGGGCCAGTGGAACGCGCCCCGCTGGGCCTCCGCCGCAGCCGCCTCCACCTGCCGCACGTGCTCCTCGATGAAGGTGTGGTCCATCCGCATGGTGGCGGTCGGGTCCCCGTACAATCGGAGGAGCGGGGCCACCGCGGGGTACAGATGCTGTTCCTCCGCACGGGCGTGGGGGAGCAGCTCTTCCCGCAGGAACCGAACTAGGCCATCGAGGTCCGCCCGCTGCGGGTCACGGGCCACGTCCTGAGCTAGGCGGTCGAGGCGGTCCCGGAGCTGGCGGTGGTGGGTGCGGAACGCTTCACCGAGACGGCTCATGGATTTCACCTCCTCACGCGTGGACGGTGCTGACACGGACTTCCTGCGGACGCACTCGGCGTGCAAGGTCCCGGAACACCGCCGATACCTCAAGCTCCGGCCGGGCCCACACCACAGGCTCTCCCCGGTCCGCGCACTCCCGGACCGCGGGGTCCAGGGGCAGTTCCGCCAGGAGCGGTACGCCCAGCCGCTGGGCCGCCTCCCGACCTCCGCCGCGGCCGAAGGGGTGCACGACGGGCCCGTCCGGGAGGGGCCGGTACCACGAGAGGTTCTCCACCACCCCCAGCACCCGGAGGTTCACCTTCTCGGCCATCCGCGCGGCCCGCAGCGCCACCTCCACGGCTGCGGGCTGCGGGGTGGTGACCACTAGCCACTCCGCGTACAGGAGCTCCTGCGCGATGGTCAGGGCCACATCCCCGGTCCCGGGCGGCAGGTCCAGGAGGAGGACATCCAGGTCCTCCCAGGCCACCTCGTGCAGGAAGGTCCGCAGGGCCTTGTGCAGCATGGGGCCCCGCCAGATCACCGCTTCTCCGGCGTCCACCAGCATCCCCATGGTCACGACCTGGATCCCGCGGCGTTGGATGGGGACGATCCGGCCACCACGCACCTCCGGACGATCCGTGACGCCCAGCATGCGGGCGATGCTGAACCCGTACACGTCCGCGTCCAGGACGCCCACCCGGAGTCCTTCAAGGGCGAGGGCCGCCGCCAGGTTGGTGGTGACCGTGGACTTGCCTACCCCGCCCTTGCCGCTGGCCACCGCCACCGCCCGGCGCGCGAGGGGTACCTCAGGCGAAGAGCGAGGGGCGTTCTGTCGACCCCCGGCGGGGGCGACCCGCACCACCTCCACCACCCGCACCCCGGGCAGGCCCAGGACGGCGCGGCGCACCTCCCGCTCCAGCGCCTCCTGCACTTCCGGCGCCAGGTGTGCCACCGCCAGCGCCACCCCCACCACGTCGCGTTGCGCGGTCACCCGGCGGACGAGTCCGAACGACACGATGTCCCGGGTGTAGCCTGGATACCGGACTCCGCGCAGGACTTCCCACACCTGGTCCTTGAGTTCCACCTCACCCCTCCCAGCCGAGCTGCCGCTTGGCCTCCGGAGACATCATGTCCGGGTGCCAGGGCGGGTCCCACACGAGCCGCACGTCCACCTCCCTGACCCAGGGGACGTCCCGACGCAGGAAGAAGTGGATGGCGTCCAGCACGTAGCTGTGCAGGGGACAGGCGGGCGTGGTCATGGTCACCGCCACGCGCACCGTCTCGTCCTCTACCGTCACGTCGTACACGAGCCCCAGGTCTACGATGTTGATCCCGAGCTCAGGGTCCACCACTTCGCGCAGAGTCTCCCATACCTGGCGCTGCAGCGCCCCGGCCGCTTCTCCCGGGCCTCCGGCGACTTGCGGCAGAGACTCCTGAGGCGACTCAGACATGGCTCCCCATCCCCAGCAGCCCGCGGCGCTGCAGGTAGTCGCGGCCCAGTCCCTCCAGGGCAGAGGCGGGCAGCTCCTGCTCGGCCATCGGGAAGACCGCCTCCTCTTCTGCGAAGAAGTGCTGTTTGGCCAGCCCGGCCACGTTGAGGAGTTGCTGGCGGGCGCGTTGGAGGTCGCCCGTGCGGCCGAGTTCGTCCAGGGCGCCGTCGATGTCGTCGTGCATGGTCCGCATCCCGCGCACCGCGGCCTCCGCCCGGGGAGTTTCCCGCTCCAGCGGCTCGAAGAGCAGTTCGTCCTCCACCTGCGCGTGCGACCGGATCGCCTCCGCCAGCAGGTCCCGGTAGGCCCGCAGCTCCTCGAGGCCCGCGTGGGGCGCCAGCTCCTCGGCCCGGTCCAGCAGGGCGTACAGCACGCCGTGCTCACCCAGCAGGTAGGTCACGATGGACATCATTTCCCTCCTGTGCGAGTTCCCGGAGGAAGATCTCCAGGGGCAGCCGGTACACCCGGGCCACCTCTTCCAGGGTCTCGAAGGGGGCGAGGTCGCATCCCGGGCAGGCCATGCGGTGGCGCAAGAACACCCGCACCGCCTGCGGCCTTCGCCGGAGGAACGTCTCCACGATCTCGTCCTTGCGCACCTCCATGTCGTCTTCAGTTCAGCGGATTTCTTAGGCTTTGTCTTTGCGCTCGCGCAAACGCATTGCCCTGAAAAGGTCACCGGCCCCACCATGAGGGTGTGAGCGTGGAGGTCCTGGCCCGCTGCCCGGTCTTTCACGGGCTAACCCCGGAGGAGCTGAGGAGCGTCCGGACCTCGGCCCGGTCGAGGATGCTGCGCCGGGGCGAGGTGCTGTTCTCCCAAGGAGATCCGGCCACGCACGCCTACGTGCTGGAGGCGGGGCGGATGCGCCTGGTGCAGGTATTCCCGGATGGCCGGGCAGTGATCCACCGGATCCTCACACCGGGAGAGTTCTTCGGCGGGATCGCGGCCCTGGGGGAAGCCCGCTATCCCGTCTCCGCGGAGGCCCTGGAGGACAGCATGGTGCTCGGGTGGTCCGGGGAGGCGATGCAGCGACTCCTCCTCCGACACCCGCGAGTTGCCCTTAACCTCCTCCGGCTGCAGGCCCGGCGGATCGAGGAGCTGCAGGAGCGCGTCCAGGAGCTCATCTCCGAGCGGGTGGAGCGGCGGGTGGCGCGGGCGGTGCTGCGGTTGGCGCGGCAGGCAGGGCGCCGGACGGAGGAGGGGATCCTCATCGACCTTCCGCTTTCTCGGGAAGACCTGGCGAACTTAACGGGCACCACCCTCTTCACCACGAGCCGAATCCTGAGCCGGTGGGAGCGGCAGGGGATCGTCTTCGCCGGACGGCAGCGGCTGGTGATTCGCATTCCCCACGCGCTGGTGGAGATCGCGGAGGACCTCTCCTTGACGGGGGACAAAGAGCCCTCCGGAGAGGGCGGATAGAATGCTTTCGGGATGTACCACCTGAGCGTGTACGTGCACCTCCTGAGCGCGGTGGTGTGGGTGGGCGGGATGTTGTTCCTGGCCCTGGTGGCCATCCCCGTGCTGCGAGACCTCGAGGATCGGCACCGGGCGGAGCTGGTGGCCCGGGTGGGGGAGCGGTTCCGACCGGTGGCGTGGACGTGCATCGTGCTCCTGGTGGTCACGGGTGTGGTGAACCTGGCGTACCGGGGGGTCACCTGGGAGAGCGTGGTCACGGGACGGCTGTGGCAAAGCCCTTTCGGGCAGGTGCTCGCGTGGAAGCTGGGATTCGTGCTGGCCGCTGTCCTGCTCAGCGCCGTCCACGACTTCTACCTGGGGCCTCAGAGCACGCGTCTGATGCGGAACGGGAACCCGGATGTGCGAAAGGCCCTTGCCCTGCGACGAAGAGCCGCCTGGCTCGGCCGCCTCAACGCCGTATTCGTTCTCGCGATCCTGGCCCTCGCGGTCATGCTGGTCCGGGGAATTCCGCGGTAGAAGGAAGGAGACGCCATGACGACACGGGTGGATGTCCAACAGGTGGCTCCCGGGCCCTGGAGGCCATCCGGAACCTGGAGCGCGGTGTAGCCCCGCCATCGCTGGATCGGAGGCTCGTGGAACGTGTGAGGTGCGGCGGGGGGTTCGACGAGCGGGCGCTGGTGGAGCTGACCATGGCGGTGATCACCATCAACGCCTGGAACCGCCTGAGCATCGCGTTTCGAATCCCCCGAGTCTGTAGCGCGGGGCCCTCTCGCGTACCCGCGTTCTGATCGCCGGAGGATCCGGCCGGGTAGATCCCGAAGGTACTAGGGGCGGGGCTGTACCTACCTGCGGTGGAGAGGGAATGATCCGGGTGAAACGTGTGTACGATCCCGCAGAACCCGAGGACGGGAAGCGGTACCTGGTGGACCGACTGTGGCCTCGGGGGATGCGGAAGGGGGACCTGCGGGTGGAGGGGTGGCTGCGGGAGGTGGCGCCCAGCGACGGCCTGCGGCGGTGGTTCGGGCACGATCCGCGGAAGTGGGAGGCGTTCAAGCGGCGGTACTTCGCGGAGCTGGAGGCCCGCCCGGAGGCCTGGCGGCCGCTCTGGGAGGCCGCGCGGAGCGGGAACGTGACGCTCTTGTACAGCGCCCGGGACCCCGCCCACAACAACGCGGTGGCCCTCAAGGAGTTCTTGGAGCGCAAGCAGAAAACCCCATAAACCCCGTAGACGAGGCTGAGGATGCAGATCACCCTCCGACCCCAGCAGGATCCCTGGGAGATGGCCCTGGAGCAGTTCCAGCGGGCAGCTCGACACGTGCCCCTCAAGCGGGGCATCCGGGAGTTCCTCATGCATCCCCGACGGGAGCTCACCGTGAACTTCCCCGTGAAGATGGACGACGGATCCGTGCAGATCTTCACCGGTTACCGGGTGCACCACAGCACGGTCCTGGGTCCCACCAAGGGCGGCATCCGCTACCACCCGGACGTCACCCTGAACGAGGTGCGGGCGTTGGCCATGTGGATGACGTGGAAGTGCGCGGTGGCGGGGCTGCCGTACGGGGGAGCCAAGGGTGGGGTGGTGTGCGACCCCAAGCGGCTCTCCCCGGGGGAACTGGAGCGCCTCACGCGTCGGTACGCCACGGAGATCAGCGTGCTCATGGGCCCGGAGAGCGACATCCCTGCCCCGGACGTGGGGACGAACCCGCAGGTGATGGCGTGGATCATGGACACCTACAGCATGCACCGGGGCTACTCCGTCCCTGCCGTGGTGACCGGAAAGCCCCTCTCCGTAGGCGGGACCGCGGGGCGGGAGGAGGCCACGGGGCGGGGGTGCGCGCTCGTGGCCCGGGAGGCCGCGAAGGCGGTGGGGCTTCGGCTGGAAGGAGCTCGGGTCGCGGTGCAGGGGTTCGGGAACGTGGGATACCACGCGGCCCGGCTCCTCCACGGGATGGGAGCCCGGGTGGTGGCGGTGAGCGATTCCCGGGGCGGGATCTACAACCCGGAGGGGCTGGATCCGGAGGCGGTACAGGGACACAAGCGGGAAACCGGGAGCGTGGCGGGCTTTCCAGGAGCCCACCCGGTGAGCAACGCGGAGCTCCTGGAACTCCCCTGCGAGATCCTGGTGCCCGCGGCCCTGGAGGGTCAGATCCACCGGGAGAACGCCGCCCGCGTCCGGGCGCGGGTGGTGGTGGAGGGCGCGAACGGTCCCACCACTCCGGAGGCGGACGACATCCTCCGGGAGCGCGGGGTGCTGGTGGTGCCGGACATCGTGGCCAACGCGGGCGGGGTCATCGTCTCGTACTTCGAGTGGGTGCAGGACCTCCAATCCTTCTTCTGGGAGGAGGCGGAGATCCACCAGCGCTTGGAGCGGATGCTGGTGCGCAGCTTCCACCGGGTGATGGAGGTGGCGAAGGCCCACGGGGTGGACCTGCGCACCGCCGCCCTCATCTGGGCCATCCAGCGGGTCAGCGACGCCCTGTTCACCATGGGGATCTACCCCTGACGGGGAGCGCTCAAGGATCGCCTCCGGGACGACCCCGGTCTTTCGCCCGGGCAACGCGCCCTGAACCCCGGCCGGAAACCCACGGTCAGCCGGGGGTAACCCCTACGGCGCCACCCGGATGAGGCCGCGCATGCCCAGATCCCGGTGGAGACGACCTCCTTCCAGCACGCTGCACCAGAACTCGAAGGTCCCCGCGCGCTTCGGCAGCATCCGGATCACCGCCTCCGCCCCTGGCTCGAGTTCCACCTCCTCGATCTCGCCCTCCACGGTGACCCCCGCCGCGGTCACCTCCGCCTCCCCGGAACGCAGCAGGGACGAGAGGAAATCGTGCTTCTGCTTGCCCACGTTCCGGATGCGGAGCACCAAGGGGGAGCCCCGACGTGCCGTGATCCGCGAGGGGACGAACGCGAATTCCCTCGCCTCCACCACCACCCCCTTCGAGGAGGTCCCCCGGGCCGCATGTTGACCTCCTCCGAGCGCCGCCACGAGAACCCCGAGCCCGACCGCGAGACCCGTCCAGGGGAAGGTACGCCCGCTCCGCACTCCCCTCCCTCCTTCAGTGTTGTTGGATTGCCGGACTCATTGAGATCGGATCTTCAAACTATTTTCATTAGGTAACCCTTAACAATTCTAAACTAATGCGCTCAGGAATTGGCGTCAAGGGGGAGAGCAAGAGAAACCGCGCGATCCTGCTCTCTTGCGGGGCGCGGGTTCGGGGCTCCCGATTGCCGGGCCCGCACCGCAAGCGGAGAGATCGGGTTGGGGGAGGGGTGGACGGCCACCCCTCCCCGTCCTCACCCCTCCACCGGGGGAGTGCCGTAGGTGTAGAAGGTCTCCGGGAGGCGCCCACCGAACCAGATGGTGCTCTTCTCCAGATCGCTCTCGTTCGACACGTCCCACACCACGGTCTTCCAGTCCGGGTCGAAGATGAGGTATCCGGTGTCCCCGAACAGCTCCACCCGGGTTCCTCCCGGCTCGAACACGTACATGAAGTAGGCCTGGGTGGTCCCGTGCTTCCCCGGTCCCGCCTCGATGCGGATTCCGTAGTCCGAGCAGGCATCCGCCAGGTCAGAGAGGTGCTGGGGATAACCATACCAGAAGGCCACGTGGTGGAACCGGCCCCGGGAACCGGTGGCGTCCCGCATGAGCCCGATCTCGTGCACGAGGGGGCTCACGCTGAGCCACGCGCCTACCTCCACGCCCCGCTCCCCGATTTTCTGCTCCCGGAGCTTGAACCCGAGCTGCTCCATCATGAACCGGCGGTTGGGCGCCACCTCCGCGCACAGACAGTTCACGTGGTCCAGCCGGCGCACGGGGATGCCGCGCAGGGGCCTGCGGGAGGGGCGGCTCTTGAGGGGGCTGCGCTTTGCCGGGGGAGCCTGGTAGTACTCCACCTCCCACAGGAGCTCCATCACGTGCCCGTCCGGAGTGGTGAACCGGTACGCGGGGCCATGCCCCAGGTCCCCATCCTGCCAGCCCTGGCCCGCCCCGCTGGACTGGAGGACCTTCACCCGCCGCTCGAGGGCTTCCGGGGAGGCCGCGCGCCACGCGATGTGCCCCAGCCCGGGTTTGGGGGCCTCCGTGATCTTCAGGGAGTGATGGTAGAAGTCCTCGTACCCCCGGAGGTACACGGACTGCCCTTCCCGGGTGGTCTCCTCCATGCCCAACAGGTCATGGAAGAACCAGTACGTCTCCTCGGGTTTCGGGGTGTAGATCTCCACGTGCGCGAGCTGCACCACGTCGAATCCTTCCATCGGATCTCACCTCCCGGTCGCGCTGGAATTCGGAGGAGACGGTACCGAGCCCCGGGCCACAGGGGGATCCGGCAGAGGCCTGATTTTTGTCAGCAAAAATCGGGCGCAGACCCGATGCCCGGGGCGGGACCCCTCATGTCCGGGCCAGGTGAGGCGTGTGCGCGGAGGCGTGGTCCCGGAGGGGGCAGTAGCTGAGCCACAGTTTCTGCGTCCGCGCCCACTCCGCCCATGCCGGATCGCCCAGTCGGGCCCGGAGCGCCGCGGACTCGATCCGCCGGTCCTCCGGGCCGCCCAGGGCCGCCAGGTTCGTGAGGAGGGCGCAGGGGAATTCCGGGCAGACCCCGCAGTGGGCCACCCCCCGGGTCTTCGCGCACGCGTACACGGGACAGAGGTTCACGAGCTGCGCCTCCCCCTGGGTCCCGCAGGTGGCCTCGAAGACCTCGTACCACGCGCTCCCGATCCAGTAGAGGCCGCATACCCCCGCGTAGTCCTGAGGTTCCCGCTTTTCCATGGAGCCCACCTCCGTTCCCAGGGTGACTCGAAAATCCTCGGGCCGGGATCGGGTGGATGCCCGATTTCCGCCAGGGCACCGGGAGGGCTACGGTGGGGACGAGATGAGGAAGATGCGCGTGGCGGTGGTGGACCGAGTCCCCCTCGTCCGGGAGGCGATCCGGGCGGTGTTGGCGGACCATGCCCAGGTGGTCCTCCAGGCGGACTCCCTGGAAGACCTCCTGGGTTGGGAGGGGGAGGTGGACGTGGTGGTGGCGGACTTCGGAGCGTGCAGCGGCCCCCACCGCGCGATCCTGCAGGACTTGCGGCAGCGGTGGCCTCAGGTGCGGCTCGTGGTGGCCACGGCAGGGGACGAGGGGCCCTATGCGGAGGCTGCCCATGCCCTGGCCGCGGACGCCTGGGTGCCCAAGCACCGGCTCGGAACCCTGCTTCCCAGCCTTCTGGAGCGGCTGGTGGCGGCTACGGCTCGATGAGCCCCTTGCGGATGGCGAACCGCACCAGCTCCGTCCGGTCGTGGAGGTTCAGCTTTTCCATGATGTGGGCGCGGTGGGTCTGCACGGTCTTCACGCTGATGTACAGGCGCTGCGCGATCTCCTGATTCGTGAGGCCCTCCGCGATGAGGCTCAAGATCTCCTTCTCCCGGGGTGTGAGGGTCTCCAGGGAGGCGTCGTCCTCCTGATGCCGGGCCCGTTCCAGGTAGTCCCGGACCACCAGCTTCGCCACAGAGGGGTACAGGAACACCTCCCCCCGGGCCGCGGCGCGCACCGCGGCCACCAGGTCCTCCGCCGCGGCCCGCTTGAGAACGTAGCCCGCGCCGCCCGCCCGGAGCATCTGGAAGACGTAGTTCTCCTCCTCGTGCATGGTGAGCCCCAACACCTGCACGGAGGGCATCTCCTCCCGGATCCGCCGGGTGGCCTCGATGCCGTTCAGGTCCGGCATGCTGATGTCCATGAGCACCACGTCCGGCTGCATCCTCCGGGCCAGCTCCACCGCCTCCCGTCCGGTGCCCGCCTCCCCCACCACCTCGATGTCCTCCTGGGCCGCGAGGATCATGCGGATGCCCTCCCGCACAATTCCGTGGTCGTCCGCGATGAGGACGCGGATTTTCTGCCCCGGCATGGAAGTCCGGCCTCCCGGCTTGATTTTTCTTTTTTATTTTATCCGTTCAAAGCCCGACCCGCATCGGTCCCCCGTCCGATCGCGCGAAGTCCAGAAGGGTTCCACGCTGAGGATGGGAGAGGTTTGGAAGATGGAGCGGATCGTGGGAGTCCTTCCGGTTCTGAACATCCGATGGCACGGGCGGGGTGGGTTCGGGGCCAAGACCGCGGCGTTGCTGCTGGCGGAGGCGGTGATCGAGGCGGGAGGCCACGCCCAGGCTGCCCCGGAGTTCGGACCCGAGCGGCGGGGGGCACCTGTACAGGCCTACACCCGCATCGCTCCCCATCCGATCCGGCGTCGGGGTCCTGTGGAGGAGCCGGATGTGGTGGTGGTGCTGGATCACCGGTTGCTGAGGGTGCCGGAGGTGTTGCGGGGGACCCGGCCGAGCACGTGGGTGGTGGTGAACGCGCCGCGGCCCGTGCGGGTACCCGGGGTTCCCGCGGAGCAGATGCTGACCGTGGACGCTTCGGGGATCGCCCGGCGCGTCCTGGGTCGGGATCTGCCGAACATGGCCATGCTGGCCGCGGTGGCGGTGGACCTGGTGGGCCTTCCCGGGGAGGCGTTCTGCCGGTGGCTGTTGGAGCGGCTGCGCCGGGAGTTTCCGGAGGAGCTGGCCCAGGCCAACGTCCGGATCGCCCGGGAGGCCATCGAGGAGGGAAGGAAGTGGCGGCCCGTTGGCAGGCCCTTGAGCGCGGCCCGGTGATCCCCGGCGGGAGCAGCGTGGCCTACCGGACCGGCGACTGGCGGCAGGAGCGGCCCGTGCTGGATCTGGAGCGGTGTGTCCATTGCCTGTTCTGCTGGCTCTATTGCCCGGACTCCGCGGTCCTCGTGCGGGACGGACGGGTGGTGGGCATCGACTACGATCACTGCAAGGGGTGCGGGATCTGCGCCGCGGTCTGCCCGCCGAAGGCAGGGGCCATCCACATGGTACCGGAGGGAGAGCCATGAAGACGGTGGCGACGCGGAGGGTGGCCCTCACGGGCAACGAGGCGGTGGCCCTGGCGTGGAAGCAGATCCGCCCGCATGTGGTGGCCGCCTACCCCATCACGCCGGCCACCCAGATCGTGGAGCGCTTCAGCCAGTACGTGGCGGACGGGGAGGTGGACACGGAGTTCATCCCTGTGGAGAGCGAGCACTCCGCCCTCTCCGCGTGCGTGGGCGCCGCGGCCGCGGGTGCCCGGGTGCTCACGGCCACCGCATCCCAGGGGCTTGCCCTCATGCACGAGATCCTGTACGTGGCCAGCGGCCTGCGGCTTCCCATCGTCATGAACGTGGGCACCCGGGCGCTCTCCGCTCCCATCAACATCCACGGCGACCACTCGGACGTCATGGGCTCCCGGGATGCGGGCTGGGTGCAGATGTTCGCCCGCACCGTGCAGGAGGCCTACGACCGGACGATCCTCGCGGTACGGGTGGCGGAGCGGGCGCGGCTCCCGGTGATGGTGTGCCTCGATGGCTTCACCCTCACCCACAGCCTGGAGCCCGTGGAGGTGTACCCCGACGAGGCGGTGCAGGCCTTTTTGGGCGAGGGCCCCCGAGACGGTTCCTCCCTGCTCGGGGAAGAGCCGATCACCGTCGGGCCCCTTGCCCTCCCGGATTCGTACATGGAGTTCCGGAGGGCCCTGGCGGAAGCACACGCGCGGGCCCTCCGCATCCTGGAGGAGGAGACCGAGGCCTTCCACGTCCACTTCGGTCGCGATCTCCCGGCCCTCCTGGAGCCCTTCGGGATGGAGGACGCGGAGGAGTCCGTGGTGATCCTGGGGGCGTATGCGGATGTGGTGGAGGAGGCGGTCCGGCGGTGGCGCGAGCGCGGCAGGCGGCTCGGCATGGTGCGGCTGGTGGTCTTCCGCCCCTTCCCCGCGGAGGAACTCCGGAGGGTCCTGGCCCGGACTTCGGAGGTGGTGGTGCTGGAGCGGGCGGACACCCTGAGCGGGCTGGGAGGGCCGCTGGCGGTGGAGGTCCGGGCGGCCCTGTACGACCTGGCCGAGCGGCCGCGTCTGACGGACGCCATCTTCGGACTGGGCGGCCGGGAGTTGCGGGATGCGGAGCTCGATGCGTTCCTGGAGGCGGGTCCGCGAGGGAGGGTGGTGTACCTGGGGTTGAAGGAGGCAGGAGATGTCCCTGAACCTGCGTGAGCTCTCCCAGCGGACCCAGGGCCTCGCGCCCGGGCACCGGGCGTGTGCAGGGTGCGGCTTTCCGCCCGTGGTGCGGCTGTTGCTGGCGGTGGCGGAGCGGCCGGTGGTGGTGGTGAACGCCACGGGGTGCATGGAGGTGGTGACCACCATCTACCCGTACTCCGCGTGGCCCGTGCCCTACCTGCACAACGCGTTCGAGAACGCCGCGGCCACCGCCAGCGGGGTGGAAGCGGCCATTAAGGCCCTGAGGCGCAGGGGCCAGCTGGACACCGACTTCAAGGTGGTGGCCATCGGGGGAGACGGGGGCACCTACGACATCGGCCTGCAGAGCCTGTCCGGGGCCCTCGAACGGGGCCACGACCTCCTGTACATCTGCTACAACAACGAGGCCTACATGAACACCGGGATCCAGCGCTCGAGTGCGACCCCGCAGGGGGCCCGCACCACCACGAGCCCCGTCGGGACGGCCCAGCGGGGGAAGCCCCAGCCCCGCAAGGACCTCACGGAGATCGTGGTCGCCCACGGGATTCCGTACGCCGCCCAGGCCAGCGTCAGCCACTGGGCGGACCTGGGCCGCAAGCTGCAGAAGGCCCTCCGGATCTCGGGTCCCACCTTCGTAAACGTGCTCACGCCCTGCCCGCCGGGCTGGGACTACCCGCCGGAGAAAACCGTGGAGGTGGCGCGGCTCGCGGTGGAGAGCCGCTACTGGCCCCTGTACGAGGTGGAAGGCGGCCGGTACCGGATCACCTACGTGCCCCGGGAGCCCGTACCGGTCCGGGCGTTCCTGGAGGTCCAGGGGCGGTTCCGGCACCTCCTGCAGGACGAGGCCGCGGTGGCGGACCTCCAGCGTTGGGTGGACGCGAACTGGGAACGGCTGCGGGCAAGGAAAGCAAAAGACCACTAGGCACCGCCCACGACAGACGCCCTCGGCACAAGGGGAGCCAGAGAAAGAACACGCGCTGAGGTTCGACAGCGCCCCGGCTGGGCTTGCGGTCTCTGGCCCGCGGCCCGGAGGGACAGTAAGGTCCCCCTTCGCGGGGCCGTCCGGTCTGTGACCGAGGGACTCCTCTCCCGACCGGATGACCGGGCAGGAGCGGAGACCCCGTCTTCCTCAGCACCGTGCAGGATCGCTGAATCGAGCTTCGGACGGATTCTGGCCGCCCGCCGGAGTCGCGTAACCTGCGCGGTGGAAGCGACGGATCGCAGGAGAGGTGACCCGTGGAAGGTGAAGAGCGCGCCGTTGCCACGCAGACGAGAGACTCCCGATCCGGACGGCGGCGGTTCCTGAAGACCCTGGGTGCGGGAGCCGCGACCCTGCTGGCTCTGGAGGTCCTGGAGAGCACCGCGCGACCCGCGGAGGCGGCGCCCGCGGCACCCCCTGCAGCGCTCCCGGCCGAGCGCCCTCAGGAGGACGTGCTCCTGCGTATGCAGCGAGATCTCCAGAGAGCCTTGCGCAAACCCGCCCACCTGCGGCGGTGGGCGATGGTCATCGACCTGCGCAAGTGCGTGGGGTGTAGTGCGTGCACCATTGCGTGCGTCGCCGAGAACAAGTTGCCGCCGGGGGTGGTGTACCGGCCCGTGGTGGACGAGGAGATCGGGACGTACCCCCACGTAACCCGGCGATTTATCCCGCGCCCCTGCATGCAGTGCGACAACCCGCCGTGCGTCCCCGTCTGTC